>CAZGUG010000039.1:1218-18106 GCA_964529035.1 uncultured Clostridium sp. | reverse complement strand
AAGCTGTTTTTCACCCAAACCTACGCAACCACATGGCTGGTGCTGGCAATACTTATAGTTTCGTGGTTTGTGCTTTACAGAACGTCCTTCGGACTGAGGCTAAGGGCCTGCGGCGAGCATCCACAGGCGGCGGATTCGGCGGGAATAAACGTGTACCGAATGCGGTACGTAGCGGTTATGGTATCCGGGGCCTTTGCCGGGCTTGGCGGGGCAATCATACTTGTTACCTATTCCGGTGAATTCACCGGTACCGTATCCGGGCTAGGGTTTTTAGCCCTTGCGGCTCTTATCTTCGGCCAGTGGAAGCCCCTTGGGGTGCTGGGAGCTACCTTTTTCTTCGGCTTCGCCAGCACCATTGCCAACGTGTCCCAGGTAATACCGGCCCTTTCGGGAATTCCCGGGATACTTCTTAAGAACTTTCCGTACATTGTAACGCTGGTGGTGCTGGTGCTGTCCTCGAAATACTCCCAGGCGCCCCGGGCGGCGGGCGAGCCCTACGATAAGGCAAAACGCTAGAAGAAGGGTGCCGCATGGCACCCTTCTTAAATAAAGGCCTGTCCTATGCCCCATTATTATCTAATCAAAAGAACCGTCCCTATAATTACAAATCCATCCCAAGCCTTTGGTACAGGGCGGTGAAAAACCGGATAAGAATCTCTGTAATATTGGTTACGGCAATTTCGCCGGCAAAGGTTCCGAATATAAGGGAGGCATAGATGCCGGCGGCCGCCCAGAAAAACGAAAATGCCGCAAGCTCTTTCCACTGTTTTTTGGTTACAAGCACCGGCACCTGCACCAGGGCAATTATAAGCATACCGGTCCACACTAAAGTCATACTTCTACCTCCTTTTCTCGGCTGCCAAAGGGCTTGCAATAAGGCCGGTGCGCCTTATATTCATGTGCACCCTGACATCTATTTCAATGTCCTTAAAAACATCATACCACCTGTCGCCTATTTGCTCCCACAACTTGGGCTGCTTCCTGTATATAAGGTTTCCGAAGCCTATGATATCCGATTCCGTCCGCCGGGACAGGTCTATGGTTGAGTGGACCGCATTCCTGATTTCCTGGGCACTCCTTTGCTCAAGGGACTTTATATAGCCGCTTTCAAGGGTTAAGTCCCTGTCAACCGGGATATCGTGCAGGTGTCCCTTTGCCTTTATATCCACTATTATCCTGGGGCCTTCCGTACCGGATTCCGGGTGCATTCTGCTCTCAAGGTTTTCTATATCTATGCCTATGGGTGTTTTGTTGTCAACCGGGTCTTTTATATACAGCATTGATCGAAACACCCTGTCGCTGGCATAGGCCCAACCAATGGTCTCCTGCTCGTTCGCCCATCCCACCATGCGGTCTCCCTTGAACAACGCCCCACCTCCTATTAGTATAGGCGGCGCTGCAGTAGGTGTTTCGGAAGTCCCGGCACCTTCTTCCCCACCGGCAGTTGTGTCTGAGACGGTAATCACCTTAACCCTGCCGATAAACATCTCCACGCCCGGCTGTGAAAGGGTGCTGTAGAGTTCGTTCAGTGTTTTTTCCGGAAAAAGGGAGCGTTCATATATTATGGTGGCAATCTGCCTGTCTATTCCCATGGCGCCGCTTTCCTCCAGCGGGAATTCGGATTCCATAAGTTTGTTTATATCTCCCTCCACCACCGCCACATGGGCACTGGCCCTCAGCTGACGCTCCCTTGCAGACATATCCATTATCGGGTATATTCCATTCCTTGCGACGCTTTCGGAAAATACAAAAACCCTGTTATGGGCCCAGAAAAATTCCCGGCTGACTTTTAGGGTAAGGTTTCGCATGGCCTGATGTGAAGCGCTGCCGTCGGCGGATACAGTCCAATAGGGTTTTTTTTCACCGCCTGCGGTCTGGCCTCCGTCCTCCCCACCCATGGCGATGGGGTTGGCCATCTGGGCTATTACTTTATATTTTTGGGTCTCGTTATTATAATCAAAGGCGGTGGCAAGGACCAAAGCCAGGTTTTCCGGGTCCCGGCGGTTCCAGCACCCGGTAAGGGTCAAAGCTGCTGCTGTTATAAGTATAAGTGCTGCCAGCCTATTTTTCATCCGGTTTACCCCCTGTAAGGCGCCGTATACCGTATGCCGCCCAAAGTATACCCATAGGTACCACAATCCATGAAAGGGCATATGGACCGGCAATTTTAGGCTGGAAGAAGGTTCTAAGCTGGAACATGTCCTGGTAGGAGTGTTCGGCAAAGGTTCCCCATATTACAGCAAAGGGGCCGATTAACGGGCGGTAGTCGTGTAGGCCGAGGACCTGGGCTACTGCCCTGGAGCCGCAGTACATGAACACCGATACGCCGATAAAGATTCCGAACCCCCATGCGAACAGTGCAAATATCTCAACCCTTTCGAGGAATATGCTTATATTTAGCGTTCTGACCATGCTGAAGAACGGAAATACCAGCCGTGACCCGTGGTCCGGTCCCATTATTGCGGTTGTGACCAGGGAGACAAGTACCAGTACCACCGACGAGCCCGTTAACGCCCACAGTGCCGTACCCAGAGCCTTTCCTGGCTGGTTGGCGGCGGGTATAACCATGGTCAGGGCAAGGTATTGGGCTATTATTATTATAGGTATTATGCTGCCACGGAGTACAGGCCCAATACCCCTTGCCAGTACCGGCTCAAGGTTTCGCTTTAAAAGCAGTGCATCCGGCAGTGCAAAGCCAAGGCTCAGGACAATAGCTGCCAGAAAGACCGGGAACAGCAAATCCGCGGCCCTTCCTATTACCTCCAGTCCCGAATAGGCGGCTATGGAGCCGGCTATCACCATCATAAAAACGATAAAGGGAAGCGGCGTCTCGGTCAAAAAACCGGTTAGCAGCGCCTCGGCGTATATGCGGGTGTCGGTGGCGGCTATTACGAGGAATGCCCATACGAATATAAGGCTTATTATTTTTCCCGGCCATTTGCCTATAAGCTTCTGGGCGTATTCTACAGCGGTAAGTTCCGGAAACTTTACTCCCAGGCCGGCTATAACCAGCACCAGCAGGGCTGCGCCGAAAAAGGACATTATGGCAGCGGCCCATGCGTCCTGGAAAGCATCCGCCGAGGTGAGTACCGGCAAAAATGCGATAACCACAGTGGTACGCATCATAAACAGCATGAATAAAAGCTGCCGGTTGGCTATCTTTTCGGTTGTGGTTTTTGGAAAACTATTGGCTGGCATTTTTATGTTCCTCCCCTGTTATTGCCGGTCGTCCTTACCCGGATGGGGCTTTTGACCGGGACGCTGTATAAAGGGTTCCCGCTTGCCTAAAAGCTTTGGGCGGGTCTGCTTGCCCCAGGACCAGGTTTTAATAATGCTGTCCTTCATATCCTGTAGAATAAAAGGAGCCATCGGAGCCATGTAGGGTATCCCGAAGGAGCGTAGCGAGCAAAGGTGAATTGTAAGCATCAGTATCCCGAACTGCATTCCGAACAGCCCGAATACCGCCGCCAGTATGGTAAAGATAAACCTTACTATCCTCAGGGCTATCG
Organism: uncultured Clostridium sp.; assembly: GCA_964529035.1. GTDB lineage: Bacteria > Bacillota > Clostridia > Ch29 > Ch29 > CAZGUG01. Next base: position 14,597 of record CAZGUG010000039.1, on the reverse strand, counting down.
CCATGCTGAATGCCGGGGTGGAAAAGTTGGATATTGCCGTAAGGGCAACCACAATAACCACCGCCGGCGATACAATGCCGGCACGTATGGCCGCATCCCCGAGAACCAATGCACCCACTATGCTTATGGCGGGGCCTATGGCCGCCGGCAGCCGGATGCCCGCCTCCCTCAGCACTTCAAACAATATTTCCATTATAAGGACTTCGGCGACAACCGGGAAGGGCACCCCCTCCCGGGTTGCGGTGACTCGCAGAAGCAGTGCTGTGGGCAGAAGCTCCTGGTGGAAGTTTACCACCGCCACGTAAAAACCGGGCAGAAATACTGAAAGTAAAGCAGCAAACCATCGCAGCATGCGAATGAATGTCCCCATGGGCATTTTTTCATAGTAGTCGTCGGGTGCCATTAAGAACATTGGCAGTTCTGCCGGCAGAATGAGCGCATGGGGAGTACCGCTTGTCAAAACTGCAGCCTTGCCTTCAAGTATTGCACTGCACACTTTATCCGGTCTTTCGGTTCTCAAAACCAGTGGAAACAGCGTAAAGGGCTGGTCCTCTATGAATTCTTCTATAAATCCGCTCTCAATGACTGCATCGGTATCTATGCGTTTTATCCGGCTGCGCAGCTCTTCCAGCATTTTTTCATCCGCCAGGCCCTTTATGTATGCAAGGGCGACCATTGTTTTGGAGAGGCTGCCTATTTCAACCATTTCTATCCACAGATGGGGTACCCTTATGTGGCGTCTAATAAGAGCGGTATTCACGAACAGGCTTTCAACGAAGCCTTCCCTGGGACCCCGGATGGTGGTTTCCGCATCGGGTTCGGTGACGCTGCGGAGCTGCAGGCCGAAGGTATCGCAAATAATGGCTTTGACCTGGCCTTCCACCAGCAGTGCGGTGTTTCCTATTGATATTTTGGAAAACAGCTCACCTATGTTGTCGGTTTCCCCAACATCATTTACTGTAATCAGGTCCTTTATGGTGGATTTAAGCAGCTTATGGTTGTCTTTCCGGTCTTCAATCTTTCGAGTGTCTATTGCAAGGGCCCGGAGGATTTCCTCCACGCTTGATTTGTTTACCATATTGTCTATATAGACGATAGCTGCGGGGGCCTTTAGGCCTATTGTAAATTTTCGTACCTTTACATCGAAGCTGTACCCGCATACCTGCTGTAGGGTATTAAGATTCTGGTCGAGGCTGGGTACGAGTTTCATTTTCTCGACTTCGTGATAACGCTGGCTTATATCCATATTATCTGTTAATGGATTGCTGTTTTTTTTATTTTTCCGCTTTTGTATCTTCATAAAACGCACCTTTCCAATTTGTATCCTGTAGCCTATAGTTTTTGCCCCTCAGAGCAAAATAATTCATGGTTATGAAGAATAACGCTGTGGTTCCTTTTAATGCTGTAAGCGGTTAATTCTGTTTTACAACCCGGTCGGTATTTACTATAATTACAGTATGGATATAAAGTTAAATTCTCGTTTTTTGGCAGCATTAAACAGGAAAGCGGGTGAACGGCTGTGGGAATGAGGTTTATATTTGGCAGGGCGGGAAGCGGTAAAAGTTATACCTGCATGCAGCAGATAAGGGACCTCCTTGGAAAGGGCGGGCCGCTTATACTGCTTGTGCCCGAGCAGTATACCCTGCAGGCCGAGAAAAACCTCGTCAGGGCGCTGGGCTCCACCGGCCTTGTGGGTGCCGAGGTACTGAGCTTTAGGCGAATGGCCCACCGGGTGTTAAGCGAAGTGGGGGGCCTTACCCGCAGGCATATGGACCCCGCCGGCAAGTCCATGCTGCTTTATAGAATAATGGACGGCATGAAGGAAGACCTCAGGATATTTGCCAGGGCGGCCCGGCAGCCGGGTTTTGTCGGTGTGGTAGCCCAAACCATATCCGAGTTTAAAAGATACCGGATTACCCCCGAGAAGCTTGAAGAAGCCTGTGGAAGCCTCCAAGACAAGGGCATTCTGAAGGAAAAATTGTCCGAACTGGCCCGAATTTACAGCAGCTTTGAAGAAAAGCTGCATGAAAACTATATAGATTCCGACGATGACCTTAACCTGCTGGCCGAAAAAATGAGCGACAGCCGTATTTTCGACGGCGCTTTGGTGTGGATTGACGGGTTTTCGGGGTTCACGCCCCAGGAATATGCCGTTATAGCCGGGCTGCTGGCCAAGGCCAAAACGGTGAACATATGCATGTGCACCGACAGTATCCGGGGACATACTCCTTACGGTACCGGGGTTTTTGCACCGGTTAACACGGCGGTATACAAGCTGACCGAGATTGCGGCCCAAGGGGGAGTGAACCTGGAGCCGCCGGTTGTGCTGGATAACCGGCCTCCCGAAAGGTTTGCCGGAAGCAGTGAGCTTGCACACCTTGAGCGGGAGTATTTCAGTTTCCCCTGCAGGCAGTATCCCGGCAAAACGAAAGATATAAATCTATTTGCCGCCGCCAACATATACTCGGAGGTTGAAGAAGCCGCGGTGGATATACTGCGGCTGTGCAGGGACAAGGGGCTAAGATACAGGGATATTGCGTTGGTTACCAGGAATCCCGCCGATTACCACAAGCTTATAAAGTCGATATTCGACCAGTACCATATCCCCTGTTTTATTGATGCCAAGAAGGATATACTCGGCAGTCCGCTGGCCCAGTACATACTGTCGGCGCTGGACATATTTATAAACAACTGGTCGTACCAGTCGGTGTTCGGGTACCTTAAAACGGGTTTTTCAGGGATATCACGGGAGGATATAGACATTCTGGAAAACTATGTGCTGGCGTGCGGTATACGGGGCAGTGCCTGGACCGGCAACAATGACTGGACTGCAAGCCCCGCAGGCCCCTTTGGCCACCGCAGTGACACCGATTATGAAAGGAAGATGCTGGACAGGATAAACCAAATAAGGCGTTCGGTGACCGGACCGTTACTGAAGCTCGGTTCAAAAATAAGGGGAAGGAAAAGGGTGCGCGATACCTGTATGTCGCTGTACGAGTTTTTGTGCGATACCGGCGTACCCGACAGGATAGAGCAGCGGGTAATGGATTTGGAAGAGGCGGGTCAACTGAACACCGCCAACGAATACCGACAGGTCTGGGGAATGATAATGCAGTCGCTGGACCAGCTTGTGGACGTAATGGGAGGCGAGAAGGCCGGAATACGGCACTTCAGAAGGGTGCTGGAAGCGGGGCTTAACGAATACAAAATGGGACTTATCCCCCCCGCCCTTGACCAGGTGCTTATCGGAAGCATAGAACGGTCAAAAAGCCACCGCATCAAGGCCCTGTACATACTGGGAGTTAACGACGGCGTATTTCCCGCCGTTTCGGGGGACGAGGGAGTATTGTGTGACGCCGACAGGGAAGATTTGCGCCTGCTGGGCGTCGAACTGGCCCAGGATACAAGAACAAAGGCCTTCGAGGAGCAGTACCTTATATACGGTGCCCTTACCACGGCGGAAAGGTACCTGCGTATAAGCTATCCGGCTGCGGATATTGCCGGCAGGTCCATGAGGCCTTCGATAATTGTCACGCGGCTTAAAAAACTGTTTCCCAAAATAAACGAATACAGCGACATAAAGGGTTACGGTACCGGCATGGAAGACCTGGAGCAGGTGACGGCGCCGCTGCCTACCCTCAACAGGCTGATACCGGTTCTGAGGGCAGGTGTGCCGCAGCTTGAAACAGGCAGCCTGTGGCCTGATCTGCACCGGTGGTACATTAAGAACCCGAAATGGAGTGAAAGGTACAAAAACATACTGTCGGGGCTTGCCTATTCAAGCCAGACAAAGGCCCTGGGCAGCGAAAAGGTGCGAAGGCTGTACGGCAGCCCGCTTTATACCAGCGTGTCAAGGCTGGAACGGTTTGCCGCCTGCCCCTTTGCCTATTACATACAGTACGGCCTCGGGGCAAAGGACCGGCAGGTGTTCGGGCTTACCGCCCCCGACGTGGGAACCTTTATACACAGGGTAATAGACTGTTTCTCTAGGGATTTGAAGGATAGGGGAATATCATGGGCAGACCTTGACCGGGATAGCTGTCGTGTGGGGGTTGAAAAAACTGTGGATAAGGTTCTTGCCGGGACTTCCACGGCAGTGTTCTCAAGCTCGCCCAGGTACAAGTATTTCTCGGTAAGGCTTAAACGGGTGCTTGCAAGGGCGGTGTGGCTTATATCCGAGCATATAAAAAGAAGCGGGTTTATACCGCTGGAGTATGAGCTTGCCTTTGGCGATGACCGAGAGTTTCCGTCAATAGAGATAAAGCTTCCTTCGGGAGAAAAGGCATACCTGACCGGAAGGATTGACAGGGTTGACGTATTGGAAAGGGAGGACGGGACCTATTTAAGGGTTGTGGACTACAAATCCGGCTCAAAGGACTTCAGCCTTTCGGACGTGTATTACGGTTTGCAGATACAGCTTATAACCTATCTTGATGCGCTGTGGCAGAACCAATCCGGCAGGTTCAAGGAACCGGTGCTGCCGGGAGGTATTCTGTATTTTACCGTGGACGACCCGATAATACCCAACGGCAGGGGCATGACAGAGCAGCAGATAGAAACAGAGATAATGAAAAGGCTTAAAATGAAGGGGCTTCTGCTGGCGGATGCCGGCCTTATAAAGGAAATGGACAGGACCATAGACGGAAATTCCCTAATAATACCCGCAAGGCTGAACAAGGGAGATGTGCTGGGCAAATCTTCGGCGGCGGCCACCAGGGAGCAGTTCGTGCTGCTGCGCAGCCATGTCAGGGATTTGCTGGCAACAACCGCTGAGCAGATGCTAAAGGGGGACGTATCCATTGCCCCGTACAGGAAAAAAGGGTTTTCTCCCTGCAGCTTTTGTGACTACTCGTCGGTATGCCAGTTTGATACCGGTTTTCCCGACAACCGGTACAGGGTGCTTAAAGATATTAAAGAAGACAGGCTGTGGCAAATTTTGGGACATGAAAAACCGGAAGAAGGTGAGGCCGAATGAGCGAAACCAAGTGGACGGTAGAGCAGCTGGAAGCGATAACCGAAAGCGGGTGCAATCTTCTGGTGGCGGCCGCCGCCGGTGCCGGTAAAACCGCCGTCCTTGTGGAAAGGATAATCCGCAGGATTACCGATGACAAAAACCCGGCGGACATTGACCGGCTGCTGGTGGTTACCTTCACCAATGCCGCCGCCTCCGAGATGCGCGAAAGGATTGTAGCGGCACTGGAAAAAGCCCTGGACGCAGGGCCCCATTCTTCCAGGCTGCAGCGGCAGCTGTCGCTTATAAACAAGGCTAATATAACCACCATGCACTCCTTCTGCCTTGATATAATACGCAACAACTTCCACCGTATAGATTTGGACCCGGTTTTCAGGGTTGCCGAAGAGACCGAAGCTTTACTTATGAAAACCGAGGCCCTGGAAGAGCTGTTTGAGGAAAGGTACGAACAGGCGGATTCCGATGACGTATTTTTAAGGCTTGTGGAATGCTACGGCGGCAAAAAGGATGACCGCGGGCTGCAGCAGATGGTGCTGGAGCTTTACGAGTTCGTGCAGAGCCACCCCTGGCCGGACAGGTGGCTCACGGAAAAAACTGAAAGCTTCAACCTTTCCGAGGACGGGGACTTTGGCAGCAGTGGCTGGGCCAAAATACTGGCGGAGAGTGTGCGGATTGAACTGGAGGGGTTGAGGGACATGATGACCGGCGCCGTCCGGACAATCAAGGCCGATCCCGGGCTGGAGCCGTATCTTGATACCTTTTTGCAGGATATTAAAAACATTGAACAGCTGGCCGGGCTGTGCGAAGGCGGCTGGGAAGCACTGCATAACGCCTTCCGGGAACTTAGGTTCGATACGCTGCCCCGGTGCGGCAGCGATGCCGACAGGGACGCGAAGGAAAAAGTTGCAGGTATACGGAACAAAACCAAGGAAAGAATTCGCAAAATAGCCGACGAGATTTTCGGTATACCGCCCGACGGGATTGTCCGGGACATGAGGGATATGTATCCGCTGCTTAAGGGCCTGTCCGGGCTTGTTATAGACTTTGAGGCAGTGTATTCGGCAAAGAAACGGGAAAAGTCGGTGCTGGATTTCAATGACCTGGAGCATTTCTGCCTGGAGATACTAACCGAAGAGGACGACGGCGGAAGGTTTGTACCCTCCGGTACTGCACTTTTCTACCGTGACAGGTTTGATGAGATACTTGTGGACGAGTACCAGGACAGCAACCTTGTCCAGGAGGTTATTATAAATACCATTTCCGGGGACGGTGACAAAAACCCCCGGGTATTTGTGGTGGGGGACGTCAAGCAGAGCATATACCGGTTCAGGCAGGCACGGCCCGAGCTGTTCATGTCAAAGTACGACAGTTTTCCGTCCAAGACCGGTTTTTCAAACAGGAAGATACTATTGTACAAGAACTTCAGGAGCAGGCAGAACATAATAGACGCGGTCAACATGGTGTTCGGGCATATAATGTCCAGAACGGTGGGGGAGCTTGACTATACTTCGGATGAAGCCTTGAACCACGGTGCCGTTTATCCGGCGCCGGAAGATGAAAGGGAATCTGTCGGCGGGCCGGTTGAGCTTCATATAATAGACAGGGAAGACGGCGAAGCACATAAAGAACAGCACCGGGAAAAGACCGGTGATATTGAACAGCCTGGAACCGCGGAGGAGGAAGAGCCGGACGCAATGCAGTCCGAGGCAATACTTATATCGGACAGGATCAGGCAGTTGGTGGACCCGCCGGATCAAAGTCCCTTCAGAGTGTATGACGGGCGGCGGGGAGGCTACAGGAACGTGGAGTACAGGGATATAGTAGTGCTTTTAAGGGCTACCAAAGGCTGGGCCGAAACCTTCGTGGAGGAATTCCGGCTGGCGGGGATTCCGGTGTATGCCGACATCTCCACCGGCTATTTCCGGACGGTTGAGATACAGGTAATGATGTCGCTTCTGAAAATAATAGACAATCCGATGCAGGACATACCAATGCTGTCGGTTTTAAGGTCGCCTATCGGTGCCTTTACGCCTGAAGAGCTTATTGACATAAGGCTTTGCGACAGGGAGGTACCCTTTTACCAGGCGATGAAAGAGGCAGCAAAGGACGGCAAAGGCGGGAACGGTGCCAAGACTGCGGCAAAGGTGCGGGATTTTATTGTCCGGCTTGAAAGCTGGCGGGACAGGGCGGTGCATATGTCCACCGACGAGCTTATCTGGCATTTGTTTGCCGATACCGGGTATTACAGCTACACCGGTACCATGCCGGGAGGTATACAGAAGCAGGCCAATCTGCGGATGCTTTACGAACGTGCCAGGCAGTACGAGGAGACCAGCTACCGCGGGCTTTTCAATTTTATTAATTTCATGGACAGAATAAGGTCGGGCAGCGGTGATCTGGGCAGTGCCAGGGTACTGGGAGAAAACGAAAACGTGGTAAGGATTATGAGTATACACAAGAGCAAGGGGCTGGAGTTTCCGGTTGTTATACTTGCAGGTTGCGGCAAGGGCTTTAATTTCCGGGATACAACCCGCAAGCTCTTGGTGCACCAGGATTTGGGTTTCGGGCCCGAGTACATGGATCCGGATAGAAGGATATCCTATCCAACCCTTGCAAAACAGGCCCTAAAATTTAAAACAAGGCTTGAAACGCTGTCCGAAGAGATGCGGATTTTATACGTTGCCTTTACCAGGGCCAGGGAAAAGCTTATAATAACCGGCTCGGTGAAAAGTATGGAAAAAAAGATGGTGCAGTGGCAAAACGGCAGTAATAATAACGGTTCCATGCTTTCGAAGTACCAGGCCATGACGGCGGCGAGCTTTCTTGACTGGCTTTGTCCCGTCCTTTCCTTTCATCCGGACTCCTCAGAACCGGGCGGTCTTTGGGATATTAATATCTGGAACAGGGGCGGCTTGTTAAGGGACGATGTTGCGGCGGCCGGCCAAGCGGTTTTGAAGGCCGGGGATATCAGAAAGCTTCTTGACAGCATAGGGCCCGGCGAATACTGCGAAGAAATAGCAAAAAGGCTGGAATGGAAATACCGGTATGAAAGGTCGGCGGAGCTGCCGGTTAAGCTGTCGGTGACCGAGCTTAAAAGGCGTGCCGATGCAGAGTTTGCAGAAGAATATACGCCCCTCGAGGCCTATCCGAGTCCCGCGGCGGCCAAGCCGGCGTTTATGGACGAAAGCAAGGGTTTCAGTGCCGCCGAGAAGGGCAGCATACTTCATTTTGTCATGCAGCATCTTGACCTGGCGGGCCCTTTGGACCGGGAGGGTATAAGCGCCCAGGTGGAGTCCATGGTATCCAGGGAACTGATAACGATGCAGGAGGCGCAGGTGGTGGACACGGCAGCCCTGGAAAGGTTTTTTGGCTCCCCGCTGGGCCGCAGAATGTTAAAAAGCACGCGTGTAATGAGGGAAGTTCCCTTTAACATAGAGATAACAAGCACCGACGTATACAGGGAACTGGCTCCTGACATATACGGCGGTGAGAACATAATACTTCAGGGGGTTATCGACTGCTGCTTCGAAGAGGACGGAAAGATGATACTTGTAGACTACAAAACCGACAGGTACGGTGTTTGCGATTCGGTGCCGGGAATAGACGGGATTAAAGAAAAGTACAGGTCGCAGATAGAGTACTACGCGGCAGCCCTTCGGCGCATCACCGGGAAACCGGTGGGCGGGAAATTCCTGTATCTTTTCCACGACGGGCATATAGTGGAATACTGAAAGCAAACAAAAAGAACCGTCCCTGTTGTTTGCTGTTGTTTGCTATTGTTGGAGGTGGAGTTATGCGCATACTTCATACGTCGGACTGGCATCTCGGCCGGAGGCTGGAAAACATAAACCGCATAGACGAGCAGAGGGAGTTCATTGAGCAGCTCTGCGACATTGTTAAGGGGGAGCGGATTGACCTGGTGCTTGTTGCCGGCGATATTTTTGACAGCTATAACCCTTCGGCGGCGGCGGAGGAGCTTTTCTACCATGCCCTGGACAGGCTTAACGCCGGCGGCGAAAGGGCGGTGGTGGTTATAGCCGGGAACCACGACAATCCCGAACGGTTGTGCGCATCCAATCCGCTGGCGGTAAAAAGAGGAATAATACTTCTCGGCTATCCGGACAGCTGTGCCGCTGCAGACAGCGGCGGCGGAATAATTAAGGTGACGGATTCCGGGCCCGGCTGGCTGGAGGTTGGCGTTTCAAGGTGTTATCAGAGCGCCGTTGTACTCACCCTTCCCTACCCTTCCGAGGCGAGGCTTGAACGGCTTTTGTCAAAGGATGCCGATGAAGCCAGGCTTCAAAGGGCCTATTCGGAGAGGGTGGGCAGCATTATGGCCGGACTTGCCGGCAAATACAGGAAGGATACCGTAAACCTGGCGGTAAGCCATATATTTATAAGCGGCGGCAGAGAATCGGAATCCGAAAGGACGCTCCAGGTAGGCGGTGCGCTGACGGTACAGCCGGAGGTGCTGCCCGCCCGGGCCCATTTCACAGCCCTGGGGCACCTGCACAGGTCCCAGCGGATAAAGGACGCACCATGCCCCGCCTGCTATTCCGGTTCGCCCCTTGCCTACAGTTTTTCGGAATCCGACTATGCCAAGGCTGTTTACATAATAGATGCGGTGCCGGGAAAACCGGCGGACATACGGGAAATATATTTAAGCTGCGGTAAACCCTTAAGGAGATGGATTGCTGCGGAGGGTATCGACCAGGCCCTTAAGTGGGGCAGCGAGGGAAAGGACAAGTACGCATGGATTGACCTTGAGATACATACCGACAGGCCGATAACGGTGGAAGAACAGAAGGCCCTCAGGGAACTTAATCCCGGGATTCTTAATATAAGGCCGGTGATAAAGCGGCAGGACCTCACTGCTGCCGGATATGAGAACCGTGAAACCAAAAAGATAGACCAGCTGTTTAAGGACTTTTACCTGCATAAAACCAAAACCGAGATATCCGAGGAACTGATGGGGGTATTCCTGGACGTATTAAACGGTGATGACGGTTCGGAAAGGCGGGATACCGGGGAGGTGACGGGTTATGAGACCCAGGTACCTTGAAATAGAAGGCCTGCAGAGCTTCAAGGATACGCAAAGGATAGACTTCGACCGGCTGGGGGAGACCGGCCTGTTCGGTATTTTCGGGCCCACCGGTAGCGGAAAGTCCACCGTCCTGGATGCCATAACCCTTGCACTATACGGAAATGTGCAGAGGGCGGGCAGGGGTACCCAGGGCATTATAAATACCGGCATGAACGGTGTAAGGGTATCCTTTACCTTTGACCTCTTAAAGGACGGCACCCGAAAGGCATACAGGGTTGAACGGGTTTACAGGCGTAAAAAGGATTCGGATATGTTTGTGGAAAACCGGCTGGCCAGGCTGATAGAAATGGTGGAAGACGGCGAAGATATAGTGACCGCCGACAAACTGGGGGATGTGAACGACAGGGTGGAGCAGCTGATAGGGCTGAACGCGGATGATTTCACCCGGTCGGTTGTACTTCCCCAGAACAAGTTCCAGGAGTTTTTGCTGCTGGAAGGAGCAAAAAGAAGGCAGATGCTGGAGAGGATTTTTTACCTCGGTGAATACGGAAAACAGCTGAACGACAGGGTGGCCGGCAGGCTGAACCATGTGAAAACCTGCCTTGCCGAAGTGGGTGGAGCCATGTCATCCCTGGGCGACGTGTCCAAAGAAGCGCTGAAGGAAGCCGAGGAGAACGTGGAAAAGGTCCGGGCATTTAAAAAGAAGGCGGACAGCGAACTTGAACTGGCGGAGAAGGAGTTTAACCGGGCCAGGTCGGTTTGGGACCTTCAGAGTGAATTGGAGGATTTGTCCCGGGAGGAAAAGGAACTTCTGGCAAAGCAGCCCTTGGCGGACCAAAAGCGCCGGCTGCACCAGCAGGCCCAAAAAGCTGAGGAACTGGGCCCGGCCATTAAAAAACACGGCAGTCTTAAGGAAAAGCTTAAAAAAACCCTGGCCGGGCTTCAGGCGGCATCCGAAAGGCTGGGTTTACTGGAGGACGAACTGCACGAGACCGCCAGGCTGTATAACGCCCTTAAGGAACAGGCCAAAGACCAAAGGCCCCGGCTGCTTGAAAAAAGCTCGAGGCTGAAGGATGCCCGGGTGCTGGAGGCTGATATATCGGATATTGATACACGCCTTGTAGAGCTGAGGAAGCAGTATGACCAATTGAGCCAAAAATCAAAACAAAAGGATGAAGAAATAAAAAATTCAAAGCTGCAGTTGGAAAGCACCGACAAAAGCGTACGGGAAACAAGGAACAAAATTAACAGTCTGAAGGTGGATCCGGAATACAGGAGAGATATCCAAAAGGGCGTGAAGCTGGAGGAATACATAGAAAGGCTTGGGGAGGAAATCAAAGGGCACAGGGCCGGCCTTGAAGAAGCTTCGGACAGGATGAAAACGCTTGAAAAACGGCTTGGAGATACCGACACCGGCCGGCGGGGCATACTTGATCGGTTGAGCGGATTAAAGGACAGGCAGGCAAAGCTTGAAAGCCAAAGACCGGGCAGCCGGGAGGAAATTATGCAGGATGTCCACCGCGTGCATGATTTGCAGCTCAAATGCCAGGCCCTTGGGGTTCAAGCGGCGGGTATTGAAGAATTAACCGAAAAGCATGAAAATTTTAAGCGCATGATCAAACGGCAGCAGCAGGAACTGGAAGACAGGCAGGTCGAAATGAAGACTCTCTCCCAACAGCTTACCGAGTGCAGGCAGACGGTTGAGGACATGGAAGGACAGCAGCGGCAAAACACCGCGTTTATCCTTGCAGAAAGCCTGGAGGAAAACCGGGCCTGCCCGGTATGCGGCTCCACACACCATCCCAAGCCGGCGACAAGGCCGGATTCCGCAGGGAAGGCGGATTTTGAGGGGCGGTTCAAAGACGCCCGTGAAGGGCTGCAGCAGGCCGAACAGCTGTACAGAAACACCGAAAACAAGTGCCTTATTATCAAGGAGCAGCTGAAGAATTCAAAGGCCCAAAGGTTGCAGGCATCCGAAGAGCTGGCGGAAGCAAGCAGCAGGTACAAAGAGCTTGTAAGCCGGCTACCGGCACCCCTGCAGGAGCTTGATATAAAGAAGCTGGAACGGGAGCTTGAAGGCATGGCTTCGGATAACAAAAAAAGGCTTGCCGCCTTTGAAGAATGGGAAAGGGATACTGCACGGATTAATGATGAAATACAAAACCTGTCACGGCAGCATTCCGAGATGTCGGTTGAATATAACAGCAGGAAAGCGGAACTGGCCTTAAACGGCGGGAACCTGGAAAGGCTCCAAAAAGCCTTTAAGGATGCCTCCCGCATGTTTGAAACCAAAAACAAGGAATACAGAGAGTTTTTGTCCCGCTTCGGTATAGACGATGCCCGCGGGGAACTGGAGCTTATGGAAGAAAAGGACCGCCAGGCGTCCAGGCTGCAGGATGAACTGGAAAAGCTTCAGCAAAAAGACAACAAGCTGAGGGGTATCCGGGAGGCTCTTCATGCGGACAAACACCGGCTTGACAGCCGGTTGTCGGTAATTGAAACCGAGGGCAAAGGCCTGAAAGAACAAAGGAAAAGCAGGAAAGATAGGATTAGGGAACTGACCGAAGGCCGGGGCATCAAGGCCGCCCTTGAGGCTGTACAAAGGGAGATTAGGGAACTGGAGGCCCGGGAAAACAGGCTGCAGCAGAGGGTAAAGGAGCTGGAAACAGAATACAATAAGACCGACAGGCTGAAAAACACGCTGGAGAACCAAAAAACCATATACAAAAAAGACCTGGACGACCAGATAAGGAGCCTGCAGGACAGCCTGAAGGAAAAGGGGTTTTCGGGTATTGATGAAGCGGAAGATGCGCTGCTGTCCGAAGAGGAGTGCCGAGCACTGAATGAATGGATACAGCGGTATGACAAAGGGCTTGCCGATGTAAGGGTTCGCAGGGACATGTGTGTCAAAAAGCTTGAAGGGCGCTCGTTGACCCGTCAGCAGTGGGACACGATGAACCGGCTGTACAAGGACAAAAAACAGCAGAAGGAAGATGCCATTTCCTCCTACGAGCAGGCAAGATTAAACTGCAGCCGGCTAAAGGATAATTACGGCAGGTGGACAAAGCTGGACAAACAGTACCGCCGGCACCAAAGAAAAGCGGAAATGCTGGAACAGATACAAAGGCTTTTGAGGGGCAACAGCTTTGTGGAATTCATCTCGGAAGAGCGGATCAGGTACATTGCCAGGGAAGCATCAGAAACCCTGGGGGTGCTGACAAAATATCGGTACGCGCTGGAACTTGATACAGGCCAGGGGTTTGTTATTAGGGACTATGCCAACGGCGGAGTGTTAAGGGCGGTATCAACGCTGTCCGGCGGCGAGACCTTCCTTGCTTCCCTTTCGCTGGCCCTTGCACTGTC
>CAZGUG010000039.1:0-1118 GCA_964529035.1 uncultured Clostridium sp. | reverse complement strand
AAAGGATAAAGGCTGTGAAGGAGACTGGCATTCCGGGCATTGCGGTTTCAGAGAGTCGGTGGTTGGTGTGAACCGATACTGCGGCGGATTGCGAATCCCTCCCGAGCTGTTTCCCAGAAGTACGAGTAAGGGATAAACGGTAAGCCCCGTTACAGGCAAGGGTTTGATGGAACCTGGAGAGCGGTTTCCATAGTGATATGGAAGCAAATTAGGGTGGTAACGCGTGGAATATATCCCCGTCCCTGCATAGGTTGGATGCAGTGGCGGGGATTTTAGATTCTCCGGGTACAAATAACCAGGAAGGGAGGAATGAAACGGTGAAACGTCATGTCATGTCGGTGCTGGTGGAAAACAACCCCATTTCCTTTAACCGGGTTTCGGGACTTTTGGCCAGGAAGGGCTACCGGATTGAGAGCCTGACCATAAGAGGTACAAAGGACCCGGAGGTGTCGCGTATAACCTTTACGGTGGACTGCGAAGGCTGGACCGCCGAGCAGTTGAAAAACCAGTTGGAAAAGCTAGTGGACGTAATAAAAACAAACCAGCCGGGGCAGGGAGTTCCCGTTTACAGCGGGGACGCCATTGCCGCGGCCAAATAGGAGGAATATAAAAATGGCAAAAATGTATTACCAAAATGACTGCAGCCCGGAACTTATCAAGAACAAGACGATTGCCGTAATCGGTTACGGAAGCCAGGGCCATGCCCATGCGCAAAACCTTAAGGATTCAGGAATGAAAGTGGTTGTGGGGCTGTACAGCGGAAGCAAATCGTGGAACAGGGCAAAGGAGCACGGGTTCAGGGTGATGGAAGCTTCCGACGCGGCAGAGTGTGCCGACCTGGTTGTTATGCTGGTTAACGACGATGTGCAGCCGACACTCTATAAAGAAAGCATAAAACCCCACCTGAAAGCCGGTAAGGCGCTGTTGTTCGCCCACGGGTTCAACGTGCATTATAACCAGATAGTGCCGCCGGCGGATGTTGACGTGTTGATGGTGGCTCCCAAGGGGCCAGGGCATACGGTGCGCAGCCAGTTTGTGGAGGGTAGGGGAGTTCCCTGCCTGATAGCCGTATACCGTGACGCTACCGGTACGGCAAAGCAGCTGGCGCTGGCCTATGC
>CAZGUG010000038.1:0-20321 GCA_964529035.1 uncultured Clostridium sp. | reverse complement strand
TTTTTATTTGTTATCTGTTTTGACGGTATCGCAATCGGCAGAGTTCCAGTAGTTATTGCTCATATACCACTTTCTTTCTTAATGTCAGGTACAGCACCACTACTATGCAAGATACTGCAGGAGATACAAATACAAGAATAAAATCATGCAATAGGCCCACAGCTTGTTGATTCAAGGCGCTTAATGCCTTAAACCACGGATTAATATTTGTGGTAAAAAGGCTGGGCAGGTTTATTATCAACATCATAGATGCCATCAATACTGCTATCCTCCAAAAATTATTCCGGACAAGTCTTTTACTCAATTTAAAGTAACCTGCTTTTCCTTCTTGAGCTTTTTTTCCTTTTTCTATAACCGAAGCCAATGGTGCAAATTCATATATTATTACTAAATATATGGAAGGTACTGCAACCATCAGCAGCAGCAAATACTTTAATACCTCTGTTTTTGCAGTAAAGAGCACCCCAAGTGCGAAGAGTACTGATGGTAACATAATAAGTATAAAAATGATAATCGTTCCAATGTAAGTCCAGACACTCTTTTTAGACTTTTCAAACGCTTCCCTAAATGTGATTGTCTTACCATTGTAACGGTTGGAAATGCAGATATACATTGTTACAGCCAGCTTCACCTGAAAAAATGCTGCAATAAGAGATATTGCCAGGGTAATTACAAGGTATGCCGCTCCAGCCCCTGAAACAGTTCTAATGTATGAAAATACAGTATTAATAATTGAAATAAGAAAACTAATCAGTGATATTTTGAGTAAAAGTTTATAATTGTTCTTATATAAATTTAAACTTTCTTTTACGACCTCGACCGTTTCCAGCTTATAAACATCAGGCCTTTTATTTTCCATGATTTCACCTCTTGAAGTATTTATTGCACACGACTATTATATTCTACCTCCAGCAAAAATGGTATTAATCAGGCAAATTATTCAGCATTATAATCCGTTTGCCGGTTTCTTAATCTGTTTACTCTGTTTTCTACTTCCCTTAGGTGCTGTTCCTGGCTGATACTAGGGTCTTTTAATTCAATAAACTGTTTGCATGGTAATTCATCACAATCACCACATGTTTTGAAATCCTTTTCTGAGCAACAATCAAATAATGCACATCCTGTTTCAGCCCAAAACGGTTTCCCGTTGACTTCCCTGCATCCCTTGCATTGAACCTGATAAAAATCACATGACTTGCAATCCAAACCACATATACTTAGTTTCATAAAATGATCCCTCCCCCCTTAAATTTTTCAAAAAAATTGGAGCGCCCCGTTTTCTTTTGGAATGAATTCTTCCGCCTGCGGACTTGTTACCAGTTCAACCTTTTCTATACCCTTTTTCTTACACATATTTATCATATGATTCCATAATAACTTCCCATACCCATGGCCAATACTGTTTGGCTCAATATAGAAATAATCCAGGGAAGCTGTCCTGCCATTTATCATAAAACTGTAAAAACCCAGTATAATTTCGTTATCTTCAATAATATAAGCAGGATTATTACTTATAAATTCTTCAGTTACCCGGTAATTGGACCTGAACGATTTCATGTAATTCTCATCGTAACCCCAATATGCCTCGGATTTAAAGGCTATCTCCGACAAACAATTTGCTTCTTCTTTTTTGGCCTTTCTTATGCTCCGCAAAATCAATTCACTCCCTTGATACGGTTATCCTGATATTATATAGCGTAACCCGCGGTACGAAAATCGAATAAGCGAACGCAGCGAATGATGTCTGCCTATTTATTGCATTCGCGAATATTTGATAAATCTTAATTTGCATAACGGTTCTACACACAGTAAAAATTTCCTTTAATTTTCACTGGATTTTGAAAGTAAGGTTAAGGGCGGCCTCAGCTTATGAGGCTGCCCTTCTATTGTTTCCTGCCCAGGTACGCCTCCTGGATTGTTTTATCCCTCAAAAGCTCCCGGGCGCTGCCCTCCATGGTAATCCTGCCCTGCTCCAGCACATAGGCCTTGTCGGCCACTGACAGGGCCTTGTACGCATTCTGCTCCACCAGCAGTATGGTCTTGTTCATGCTCTTTATGTCCTCAATTATTTCGAATATGGTCTTTACAAGCAGCGGCGCAAGGCCCAGCGACGGCTCGTCAAGCAGTACTAGCTCGGGGCTGCTCATCAGTCCCCTGCCCATCGCCAGCATCTGCTGCTCGCCGCCCGAAAGGGTGCCCGCCATCTGGTTTATCCTTTCCTGCAGCCGGGGAAAGAGCCTGAAGACCTGCCCCAGGTCTTTTTCTATACCTTCCGTATCCCTTCTCAGGTACGCACCCATCATCAGGTTCTCCCTGACGGTCAGGTTGGCAAAAACCAGCCTTCCCTCCGGAACCTGGGATATGCCCTCCTTTACCACCCTGTGGGGCAGCCTGGACAGTTCCCTGCCCTTATACCTGATGCTTCCCCCCTTTGGTTTAACTATCCCGGAGATGGTGTTTAGGAGGGTGGATTTGCCGGCACCGTTGGACCCTATTATGGACACTATCTGCCCTTCCTTAACGTCTATGCTTACGCCCTTTAGTGCATGTATTCCTCCGTAAAAAACGCTTAAGTTTTCTACCCTCAGCAAACTACCACCTCCTCTTCACCGAGATACGCTTCAATTACCTTGGGATTGGCCTGCACCTCGCCCGCGGTACCTTCGGCCAGTTTTCTGCCGAAGTTTATCACTACAATCTTTTCGCACACGCCCATTATCAGGTCCATGTGATGCTCAATAACCAAAACCGTAAGGTTGAACCTGTCCCTTATTTCCTTGATCAGCGCCATAAGCCTTGATGTTTCGTCGGGGTTCATGCCCGCCGCCGGCTCGTCAAGTAGAAGCAGCTTCGGCTTCAGCGCCAGGGCCCTTGCAATCTCCAGCCTTCTCTGCAGCCCGTAGGGCAGGTTCGAGGCGACAACGTCTTTCCTGTCGGTTAAATCCATTATTTCCATAAGCTCTTCCGCCTGCCGCAGAAGCTCCCTTTCCTGGGTTTTGAACCTTTTGTTCCTTAATACTGCATCCATCAGGTTGTACCGGGCGTTGTAATGGCAAGCCGTCAGTATGTTTTCATAGGTGGTCAGTTTTTTGAAAAGCCGAATGTTCTGGAATGTCCTTGTAATACCCAGCTCCGCCACCTGGTAGGGCTCCAGCGAGTTTATTCTGCTGCCTTCAAAGAGTATTTCGCCCTCGGTCACCTTGTAAATACCGGTTATTAAATTGAATATGGTTGTCTTACCGGCGCCGTTGGGTCCAATAAGCCCGAAAATGCTGTCCTTTTCAATTTCAAAGCTTACATTGTCCACCGCCGTCAGGCCGCCAAATCGCTTGGTTAGATTTTTTATTTCCAGTATCTTCATTCCTTATCTCCCCCCGCCGCCTGTTTTTTTCCCGCCAGCCCCTGCCGGCGGGATAAAAGCTTTCTGATGTTTGCGGGGGTGATTTCATAGCCACCCATGAGGCCCTGGGGCCTTGAAATCATTATAAATACCACCGCGGCACCGTACACTACCAGCCTCCATGTCGCAAAGGTACGCAGAAGCTCCGGCAGGGAAGTGAGAACCAATGCACCGATAACGCTGCCGGATATACTGCCTAAGCCGCCGAATATTACCGTTATGGTAAGCTCGGTGGACTTAATGAACTGGAACATCTTTGGCTGTATAAATCCCAGCAAATGAGCCAGCATCCCACCGGCCACCCCTGCATAGGCTGCGCTTATCATAAGGGCGGTCATTTTGTACCGGAACACGTTTATTCCTATGGTCTGGGAGGCCAGTTCCTCCTCCCGTATCGCTTTAAAATTCCTTCCGTGCCTTGAACGTATCAGGTTGGCAAGGATCGCCACCCCTATAACGTCTATTATAACTACAGTTGTGAGGTTTGTACTCACCGGTATACCCGGCCAGCCCCTGGCTCCGCCAAAGTACTGCACATTGTCCAGTATCAGCCTTATGGCCTCTCCAAAGCCCAATGTGGCAATACAAAAGTAGTCGCCCTTGAGATTGAGGGTAAGCCTCCCTATAAAAAAGCTTGCCAGGGCGGCTCCCGCTGCCCCCAAAAATAGGGCGGGAATAAAAGGAAGACCAAGCTTCATGGTTCCCATGGCGGTTACGTAGGCTCCTATGGCCATAAACCCCGCATGCCCGAAGGAAAAAAGCCCGGTAAAACCCGTTAAAAGCGACAAGCCCAGCACCGCCATAAGGTTAATCCCGGAAAGTATAAGAATTCCTTTAATATAAAACCAGTCCATTATCCGCCCCCCTTTAAGCCTTGTCCTCTGTAACTTTGCCCATAAGGCCCCTGGGCCGCACCACAAGGATGAATATCAGAAGGACAAAGGCTATCAGGTCCCGAAACTGTGAAGACAAGTACCCCGAAGTAAAGGTTTCGATTATGCCCAGAAGGACCGAGCCAATAACCGCGCCGGGAAGGCTTCCCAGGCCGCCGAACACTGCCGCGATGAAGGACTTCAGTGTAATGTTCCCTATCTGTGGGTATACGGTGTACTTCATTCCGAACAGCACCCCGGCAATGCCGGCTAAAAGTCCCCCCAACCCGAAGACTATCAGGATTATCCGGTCGGTGTTGACTCCCATGAGGGCGCTGGCCCTGAGATTGTAGGCACTGGCCCTTATGCCCATGCCCGTCCTGGTCCTTTCTATTATGAATATAAGTATCATAAGGCTTATCGCCGAAATAACAAACATCATCACATCAAGTCGCCCTATGTTCACCCCTCCTACCATGAAGGGTACCGTCCCGAATACCTTGGGATAGGTCCTGAAGGTAGGGCCTATCGGAGAGGCTATTATTATATTTTCCAGGAATATTGAAACGCCCATGGCGGATATTATGAAGTATAAAAAGGGTGCGTTTCTTTTCCGCAAGGGGCTGTAGGCTATCCTTTCTATTACCACCGCCAAAAGCCCCGTTCCCAGCGCAGCGATGCAAAAAGCCGCAGCAAAGGGCATCTGAAAGGCTGTCATGGCAAAAAATCCGATATAGGAGCCAATCATTATTACGCCCCCATGGGCAAAGTTGCTAAAATTCATTATACTGTAAACAAGGGAATAGCCAACCGCCATAAGTGCATACACACTTCCTATCGACAGGCCGTTGATTAACTGCTGAAGAAATACCGACATGTTTTACCTCCTTATGCAAAGCCTGAAAACACCGGATTAAAGGAAGGAGAGGGTTTCCCCTCTCCGTATCTATTGAGCAGAGTACTTCTGCTGGAATACATACTCGCCGTTGACTATTTTGATGATAGCCGCATCCTTGCCTTCCGGGTTGTGGGTTTCCTTGCTAATATTTATCTGGCCGGTAATCCCTTTGACTTGTGCCGTTTCAAGGGCATCCCTTATTGCAACCGGGTCAAAACTGTTTGCCTTTTCAATGGCGTGCACCAGAAGCTGTACCGCATCGTAGGCCAGGTATCCGTTAAGCTCCACCGTCAGGTTGTATTTTGTGGTGTAGGCGGTCTTGAAGTCCTGAACGTCCGGGTCGTCGAAGTCGAGATGGTTGACAAAGTAGCATCCTTCTATGGCGTCCTTGGCCATTTCCAGCAGTACTTCGGAAGGCCATCCGTCTCCACCCATCAGAACCGCGTCAATGCCAAGTTCCCTGGCCTGGTTGGCGCTTAATGCAACCTCTTTGTAAAAATAGGGCATGAATATTATCTCGGGCTCCGCTTCTTTAATTTTGCTGAGCTGGGGCCTGAAGTCCACGTCCCCGAATTTGAATGCTTCCCTGGCCACAATTTCTCCGCCCTTCTCAACAAAGTACTTCTCAAAGAACTCGGTAAGCCCCTGGGAGTAATCATCCGCCACGTCGTAGATCACCGCAGCCTTCCTGAAACCAAGGACATCATAGGCGTATCCCGCCGCCACCGCTCCCTGGTAGGGGTCGATAAAGCATACCCTGAAGTTGAAGGGCTTTATGCTGCCGTCGTCGTTCACCGTTACCTTGGGATTTGTGGCTACAGTTGCTATATCCGGTACCTGCATCTCTTCAAGCACCGACGAAATTGATATGGCCTGGCCGCTGGCATTCGGGCCTATTACCGCCACAACCTTATCCTGGGCCGTAAGCCTCCTAACCGCATTAACCGCTTCGGTTGCATCACCCCTGGTATCGTAACCAATAACCTCAATCTGTTTGCCCAAAAGGCCTCCCTTTTCATTTATGTCTTCAAATAGCATTTTTACGGTATTGAGTTCACAGGTGCCCCACACTGCCTGGTCTCCGGTCAGTGAACCAATCCAGCCTACTTTGACCACTTCCGGCTCTGTTTCGGCCTCGGTTTCGGTGGGTGCTGCAGGAGTACATCCGGTCAAAGCCAGGCTCAGAGTTAATATTATGCAGAAAACCAGCAATACAACTCTCTTTTTCACTTTAAGACCCTCCTTATTTATTCTACTACGAACTCATTAGAACCAGATTTTGCCTATATCACCCCCAATTTATGGTTGTACTATCTTATATATTAATGCTAAAGTAAGGCAATAGAAAGAATTATTTGCAAATTATTTTGTAGGAACCGGTTATTTTGGGTAGGATTTTTTTCTTAGGATTGTCAGTCTTTATAATGAATTGTACCAAATTATTTATTATATATCTGTCGAATTGTGTACCGAAAACAGCAACGCCAACCCCGGTAACCGTGCCTACAGGTCATAATACAACTGGTATTCCACGGGATGCGGGATTATACTAACCTTTAGCGCATCCTCCCTTATACCCTTCAACTGGTCCCTAATTATGCCCTCGGTAAATACTTCCCCCTCCAGCAGGAAGGCGTAATCTTTCTGCAGGCAGTCGGCGGCCTCCTCCAGCGACTTTGGAAGGCTTTTTATTTTGGCCCGTTCCTCTTCGTTTAAATTGTACACGTTTATATCATAGGGACCGAAACCTTCGGCGGTGGGGTCTATCTTGTTCTTTATACCGTCAATTGCCGCCATCAGCAGTGCCGAGTAAGCGGTGTAGGGATTTGAAGTCGCGTCCAGCGGCCTGAACTCAAACCTTTTTTCGCCGGGGTCGGTGGCGTATCCCGGTATCCTTATAACGGAGCTTCTGTTGGCAGTGCCAAAGCACAGGCTAACCGGTGCTTCATACCCCGGCACCAAGCGCTTGTATGAGTTTGTGCTGGGATTGGTAAAGGCCATAAGGGCCGGAGAATGTTTCAGGATGCCTCCTATGGCGTAGAGAGCTGTATCGCTCAGGGCAGAATACCCCTTGGGGTCGTAGAATACAGGCTTCCCTTCTTTGAAGAGGTGAATATGTACGTGCATGCCGCTGCCCGCTTCACCGTAAAAGGGTTTGGGCATGAAGGTTACCGTCTTGTTGTTGGCTATGGCGGTATTCTTCACTATGTATTTGAGAATCATGGTCCTGTCGGCGCTTGCCCTGACGGGGCCAAAGCCCAGCTCAATTTCAACCTGCCCCGGACCGCCGTTTTCGCTGTGATGGTATTTTACCGGCACACCCAACTCTTCCAGGTTGGCCACCATTTCATTCCTCAAGTCGAAGGTTATGTCCATGGGCAGGTCGGCATGGTAACCGCCATGGGCAGGGACCTTGTATCCCAAATTTTTTGTTTCCCTGTACGGGGAGTTCCACTCGGCCTGGGCCGAATCCAGAAACACCTCCATATGGTTGGGAGAATTACTGTAGGAAACGTGGTCCAGGATATAGAATTCGAATTCCGGGCCCAGAAGGCAGGTATCGGCTATGCCGCTTTCCTGCATATACCTTTCCGCCTTTTCCGCCACGTACCTCGGGTCCCCCTCATACCTTTCCCGGCCGCCTTCAAGGGTGTGGATATCCCCAATCATGGTAAGAGCAGGCTCCCGGGAAAAGGGGTTCATAAAGGCACTTTTAATATCGGGTATAAATACCATATCCGACTTTTCCACCGTCAGAAACCCGTAGCTTGACCCGTCAAAGCCAATTCCGTCCTTTAATACCTCCTCGGTAAATCTTTGAATTGGCATTGTAAGATGGTGCCATCTTCCCTTCAGGTCGATCACTTTAAAGTCCGCAAACTTTACGCCCCTGTCCGCGCAGAAGTCCTTTAACTCGCTGAAGCTGTTAAACACGAACCTTCCCTCCTGTTCAACCTAAATCTTTTTCCGTCCTTACCCAATATATTACCATCATACCACATATTAGCAACTATATATTATAAAAACATAAAAGACAAAAAAGACAAGGGGACGGTTCTTCTGTCTTTCCAATACATAGACAGAAGAACCGTCCCCTTGTCTTTTACTTGCCTTAGTACTGTTTGTCATAGTCGATCACGTTTACCATTTTGTCCGTGCTGCCCGATGCAAAGGCCTCCAGGTTTTCAATGAACAGATCCAGCAGCCGATTCATATAGTGCGGCGTAGGCCCGGCTATATGGGGGGTAAGTATTACGTTGTCCAGGTCCCATATGGGACTGTCCTCAGGTAGCGGCTCCTGTTCGAACACGTCCAGCCCGGCCCCCGCTATCCGGCCCTCCTCAAGGGCTTTTATCAGCGCTTTTTCGTCTACTATCGGCCCCCGGGCCACGTTGATAAACCAGGCGGTTTTTTTCATCCTTTTGAACTGGTCTTCCCCAATCATTCCCCTGGTCTCGTCGGTAAGGGGCACAAGGGTGATAACAAAGTCACTGCGTTCCAGCAGCCGGTCAAGCTGATCTCTGCCGTAGATTTCATCAAAATTTTCGACCTTCTCAATCCTGTTCTTGACGCCTATTATTTTCACGTCGAATACTTTAAGCTTACGGGCGGTCTCCCTTGCCACCGCTCCCACTCCTATAAACCCGATGGTTTTTCCATACAGTTCGTCCACTTTCAGTGGGTCCCACTTCCTGGCAAGGTGCGCCCTGGTGTAATGATAGGACCTTCTTACAATTGAAAGCAAAAGGCTTACGATAAATTCGGACATCTGTATCCTGTGCACTCCCCTTGCGTTGGTCAGCAGTATTCCCCTTTCTTTTAAATAGTCGAGGGGAAAATGATTGATACCCGAATATACGCACTGTATCCATTTCAGGTCTTTCATTTTTTCCAGGTCATTTTGGTCAATCTCCAGCTGGTTGGTAAGAAGCACCTCGGCATCCGAAAGTATCCGGCCCGCCCCGTCAAAATCCTTAACCTTTACAACCTCCACCCGGTCCTTGAATTTCTGGTTTATCCTGTTCAGCTGTTCTTCCTTCAAAGTATAGGTACATATAACCTTTGTCATTGATTTACCTCCCGGAAAATATTAAATAACGTTCTACAATCTATTAATACACATTTCAATCCCCGGATAAACACCGCCGGCATTGGTTGTGATTCTATTCGGGTTTGTATTCCCTGCTGCTGCCGGATTCCTGCTCCAGCCTGTCCAGCACAATATTATACCCGTCGGCCCCGTATTTGATAAAACGATTTACCCTGCTTATGGTGGCCGAACTGGCACCGGTTGCATCTGCAATTTCGTTGTAGGTCTTGCCATTTCTGAGCATGTGGGCAACGGCAAACCTCTGGGCCATTGCCTTGATTTCGGTTATTGTGCACACGTCTTCAAAAAACATATAACACTCGTCAATATTCTTAAGCTGAAGTATGCCTTTAAAAAGATGATCGGCTTCCTCGTCCTTAAGTTTCGGATTAACTGCCATATTCCATCTCCCCCATCATTTTTTCATATTTTAATTATAACCCATACTCTTTAATACTTTAACACTTTTATCAATAAAACTGCGCGATTTCTAATATTTTCTATGCTGCTTCGGGAATACCTGCAGCCTTTTAACAAAGAATAAGTATTATTGTATGAAAGGAAGGTCAAAAATGACGGACAGGCAGAAAAGTAAACATAAGGGATACGGAGAATACGGCCGCCTTCCCGACAATGTTTTCGAAAGTTATAATACCGAAAATTATCCTTCCCCCTACCGCACCACCAATGCACTTATATTTCCGCTGAAACTAATTGATGACGAAGAGGTACTGAGCGGAGAAGAGCTGTCAGGTCCCGACGGTTTTGAAAGATAAAAACTGTTTCCCGGGAATAATTTCCCCTGAATTTTGGCATCATATTGTAGAATGGAAAAATCATCCCAAGGGGAGGTGATTACTTGACTACCTTTCACATGATACATGTAATCGTTGGCGCTGCCCTGGCAGTGGTAAATTACTGGAACATAATGGATGTAACAAGCAGGACATTTTTTAATTCTATTGTCGGCCTGGTGGTACTCGCCTATAACGCATATTATCTGTTCGGCAGACAAAACGTGGATGAAAGAAACAAGGAATCGGGTTCTTAAACCCGATTCCTTTGTTTCTGCACCGTTATTCGGCAATGTCCTTTCTGTACTGCATGCCTTCAAAACACACTTTTTCTGCAGCGTCGTACGCCTTCCGCCGGGCTTCTTTCCTGTCGGCACCCAGGGCGGTTATCCCCAGCACCCTGCCGCCGTTTGTGTAAAATCTGCCGTCAATAAGCTTTGTCCCGGCATGGAATGCAAAAATATCATCCCCGCCTAAATTTTCTAGGCCCTCTATCAATACACCTTTGCGGTAGCTGCCGGGATATCCTCCCGAAGCCAGCACCACGCATACGCAGGACTTGTCCGACCATTTTATATCCTGCTCCTTCAGCCTTCCATCCACCACCGAATCCATAATCTCCACAAGGTCGCTGTCCAGCCGCGGCAGTATGACCTGGGACTCGGGGTCTCCGAACCGGCAGTTAAACTCAAGTATCTTTATACCGTCCCCGGTCACCATCAAGCCGAAGTACAATACACCCCTGTATACGATGTTTTCTTTATTCAGTGCCTCAACAACCGGCTGCATAATGCGATTGCGAAATTCCCTTTCTATATCCGGAGTGTAAACATCATTGGGTGAAAAGGTTCCCACACCCCCGGTATTGGGTCCCCTGTCGCCGTCAAATATTCTCTTGTAGTCCCTTGCACTCTCCATGGGTACTATGGTTTTGCCGTCCACAAAGCACAGCATGGTCATTTCTATGCCCTCAAGAAACTCCTCCACCAATACCCTGTCGCCGGCACTGCCGAACTTTTTCTCTATCATGATTTGCCCCAAAGCCGCTTCGGCTTCCTGCCTGTCCGAGGCTATTATTACTCCCTTACCGGCAGCCAGGCCGTCCGCCTTAATCACCACCGGAAAGCCGAAAATCCCTTCCTGGGCCAAAGCTTCCGAATAATCGTCAAATACCCTGAAATCGCCGGTGGGAATGTTATGCCTTTTCATGAATTCCTTGGAGAATACCTTGCTGCCTTCCAGAAGGGCCGCCCTGCCGTCGGGGCCGAATACCCTCAGGCCGCGCTTTTTGAACTCATCGGCAATTCCGGCCACAAGCGGCGCTTCCGGGCCCACCACCGTAAGATCTATCCCGGTTTCAAGCGCGAATTCGGCAAGGCCGGTTATATCGGTATTCTCTATGTCTACACACTCGGCTATCCCTGCCATGCCTCCGTTGCCGGGAGATGCGTAAATTTTTTCTACCAGGGGGCTCTGGGCAATTTTCCACGCAAGGGTATGCTCCCTGCCTCCGCTTCCCACTATGAGAATTTTCATTTTTACACTCCTTTCTACTAATATCCCCGATTGATAAGCTTTCAGGTCATGGCTTAATGTTTGAAGTGCCGCATGCCGGTGAACACCATCGCAATACCCAGCCTGTCCGCCGCTTCTATGGATTCGCTGTCCTTTAGTGACCCTCCCGGCTGTATTATCGCCCTTATGCCGGCGGCTGCCGCAGCCTCCACACAGTCGGGGAACGGGAAGAAGGCATCCGAAGCCATCACCGCACCCTTAAGCTCCGACCTTGCCTGCCTGATGGCGTTTTCCACCGCCCAGATTCTGTTCACCTGGCCCGGCCCTATTCCAAGGGTCCGGCCGTCCTTCGCCAGCACTATTCCGTTGGATTTAATGTGCTTTGCCACTTTCCATGCAAACAGCAAATCTTCCATAACGCCGGCGTCGGGTTTTTCCCTGGTGACGGTCTTCAGGTCGTCCTGTAACAGGGAAAGGTTCAAATCCTGCACCAGCAGGCCTCCGCCTACTTTTTTTAGATCGGTTTTCGAACCGGTATTCTTCCCGGATATATTGTCAAGCTTCAAAATCCTTACGTTTTTCTTGGACCTTAAAATTTCCAGCGCCTCTTCGGTGTATGACGGGGCTATCACTATTTCCACGAATATGTCGTTTATTCCCTTTGCGGTGTCCTCATCCAGCCGGCAGTTTGCCGCCACTATTCCGCCGAATATGGATACCGGGTCGGCGCTGTAGGCCTTCCGCCATGCTTCGTAAACCGTATCCCCTACACCCACGCCGCAGGGGTTGGTATGCTTGACACCTATCACCACCGGCCTGGATGCGTCAAACTCCTTCAAAAGCTCCAGGGCGCCGTCGGTATCGTTTATATTGTTAAAGGACAGCTCCTTGCCGTGTAGCTGCTGTGCTTCCACAAGGGTGCCCTCATTTTTCCCGGTTTCCCTGTAAAAGGCGGCCTGCTGATGCGGGTTTTCACCGTATCGGAGGTCCTGCACCTTCTCATAGGTCAGCGTAAGATACTGCGGGAATTTCACGCCCCTCTGCCGGCTGAAGTAATCGGTTATTAGCCCGTCATAATGGGCGGTATGCATGAAAACCTTTGCACATAACTTAAACTTTGTCTCCAGCGATACTTCTCCCTTTTCCTTCAGTTCATCGAGAACCCTTTTGTAGTCCACCGGGTCCACAACCACCGCCACGTCCTGGTAGTTCTTTGCAGCGGCCCGCAGCATGGTGGGCCCGCCGATGTCTATGTTTTCAATGGCTTCTTCAAGGCTTACCCCCGGTTTTTGTATGGTCTCCCTGAAGGGATACAGGTTAATTACCACCAGATCGATGGGCTTTATGCCCAGTTTGTCAATCTGTTCCATGTGCTGCCTGCTGCTTCTCATGGCAAGCAGCCCGGCATGGATATTGGGATGCAGCGTCTTTACCCTGCCGTCCAGGCACTCCGGGAAGCCTGTCACCTCGGATATGCCGGTAACCTTCACCCCGGCCTGCTCAAGTTTTTTTGCGGTGCCGCCGGTTGAAACAATCTCGAAACCCAGGCCTTCAAGTCCCCTGGCAAATTCTTCTATTCCTTCCTTGTTTGAAACGCTTATCAATGCTCTTTTTCGCATAATGCACCTCCGTTTTTTACCAAAACCTTTCTTCCTTCCATCCTCAAGCATCCCCGGCAGTACAGGTCAACCGCCCGGGGCAGCAGAGCGTGCTCAACCTCCAGCACCCTTTTGGCCAGGCTCTCCGGTGTATCCTCCCCGAGAACCTGCACCGCCTGCTGGAGTATTATCGGTCCCGTATCGGTACCTTCGTCCACAAAATGTACCGTGGCACCGGTAACCTTCACGCCGTATTCGATGACTTCCCTGTGCACCCTTTCTCCGTAATATCCCCTGCCGGAAAATGAAGGTATCAGTGAAGGATGAATGTTTATTATTGCGTTTTTATAAGCCCTGACAAAGGATTTTGACAGTATCCTCATGTACCCGGCCAGAACCACAAGGTCTATGTCCCTGTCCTTAAGTTCCCTTAAAATGGCATTGTTATACCCATCATCGCTTTCATAGGCCCGCGGGTCAATCCACAGCGCTTCTATACCGCTATTTTTTGCCCGTTCCAGCGCATAGGCTTTTTCTTTGTCCGAAACCACCAGCCTAAGGTCGGCATTTCCAACGATACCGTTTTTTATGCCGTCAATAACAGACTGCAGGTTTGTACCCCTGCCGGACGCCAGCACCGCTATTTTAGTTTTGGCCATAGTTTTACTCCTCCGGTTCCCCTTGATATTTTGCCTATTATTCTGGCCCCGTCACCTTCAAGCCTTTGCACAAGTGCATCCGCCGTGTCACCGGCTGCCACCATCACAAGGCCTATTCCCATATTGAAGGTTCTGTACATCTCCTCCTCCTCAATGTTACCCAGCTTCCGGACAAACCCGAATACGGCCGGGACGTCCCAGCCGTCCAGGTAAACGTCCGCCCTGAGATTCTCCGGTATTATCCTGGGTATATTTTCAAAAAATCCGCCGCCGGTAATATGTACTATCCCCCTGATATCCGCTGCTTCAAGGGCTGTTTCCACCTGCTTCACATAGACTTTGGTGGGCCTTAGGAGCTCCTGTCCCAGGGTACAGCCGAACTCTTCCACGTAGGTATCAACCGTCATCCGATGCTTTTTAAACAGGACTTTCCGCACCAGCGAATACCCGTTGCTGTGCAGCCCGGAGGAGGGCAGCCCCACCAGCAGGTCACCTTCCCGTATCCCGCTGCCGTCCAAAAGGGCGTCCCGGTCGGCAATACCCACCGCAAAGCCCGCCAGGTCATACTCGCCGGGGCTGTAAAAGTCCGGCATTTCAGCGGTTTCGCCCCCTATAAGGGCACAGCCGGCCTGGCAGCAGCCCTCCGCAATACCCTTTACTATGTCCGAAACCCAGGAAGGCTCCAATTTTCCGGTGGCAATATAGTCCAGGAAAAACAACGGCTTTGCTCCCATGCACGCAATGTCGTTAACGCACATTGCCACACAGTCTATCCCCACCGTATCGTGCCTGTCCATCATAAAGGCCACCTTTAATTTGGTGCCCACGCCGTCGGTACCGGATACCAGCACCGGGTTTTTGTACCCGGTAAGGTCGGGCTGGAACGCACCCCCAAAACCGCCTATATCGCCTAATACCCCGGGGGTGTGGGTCTTTGAAATGTGCCGTTTCATCATTTCAACCGCCCGGGCACCGGCGTCGATATCCACCCCCGAATCCCTGTAGGACATTTTATCCATAATAACCCTCCTATATCGGATAATCTCCGCTGAAGCATGCGTGGCAGTACCCGGTGGTTTCCCCGACCGCTTCCTCCAGGCCCTCAAGGCTCAGATATCCCAGGCTGTCCGCCTCTATTCTCTCCCTGATCTCTTCCACGCTGTAATTTGCACCCACCAGGTTGTCCCTGGACGGGGTATCTATGCCAAAGTAGCAGGGATGCTTTACCGGCGGTGAGCTCACCCTGAAATGCACTTCCAGGGCCCCGGCGTTCTTTAGCATCCTCACCAGGTTGCGGCTGGTTGTACCCCTTACTATCGAATCGTCCACCATTATCACCCTTTTGCCCTTAACCATGTCCTCAAGGACGTTAAGTTTCAGGGCAACGCCTATCTCACGCATTTTCTGCTTTGGCTGTATGAAGGTCCTGCCCACATACCGGTTTTTTACCAGTCCTTCCACAAAGGGTATGCCCGAGGCTTCCGAATACCCAATGGCGGCCGCGGTACCCGAGTCCGGCACCGAAATCACTATATCGGCGTCCGCCGGGTGTTCTTCATACAGCTTTGCGCCCGCCCTTCTGCGGGTCATGTATATGTTTTTCCCGCCCATCACGCTGTCCGGCCTTCCGAAATATATAAATTCAAATATACACAGCCTGTCCGCCCTGTCCGGCTTTACAAAAAAGCTGTGCATACCTCCACTGTCAATAACCACCACTTCTCCCGGCGCCACGTCCCTCAGGAGCTTTGCGCCCACCGTATCAAAGGCGCAGCTTTCGGAGGACAGCATATAAAGCCCGTCCTTTATTCCGATACTCAAAGGCCGTATTCCGTTGGGGTCCCTTACCCCTATCAGCCGGTCGGCAGTCATGATAATAAGGGCGTAGGCGCCCTTAATGCAGTTTACTGTTTCCCTTACTGCTTCCAGAATATCACCCTTGTCCTTTCGCGCCACCAGGTTGGCTATAACCTCACTGTCCACCGAGGTCTGGAATATTACCCCCTCCTGCTCCAGCTGTTCCCGCAGCTTTTCGGCATTAACCAGGTTACCGTTGTGGGCAAGGGCAAGGCTGCCGTGCCTGTATTTTACCACCAGGGGCTGCGCATTTATCACATGGCTGTCTCCCATGGTGGAATACCTGACATGGCCGCAGGCGATGCTGCCCTCAAGGCTGTCCAGCAGCGTATCGTCAAACACTTCCGACACAAGGCCCATCTGCTTGTGATGCCTTATTCCGCCGTCCTTTGCCACCGCTATGCCTGCACTTTCCTGGCCCCTGTGCTGCAGTGCATACAGCCCGTAATAGGTGGTCCTGGCAAGGCCGCCCGCACCTTCGCTGCTGAATATTCCGAATACGCCGCATTCCTCCTGCAGTTTGTCGCATTCACAGGTTATTCCATTATACATTTCACAGCCTCCCGCCAGTTGATTTCCATGTCCTTCACAAAAAGCTCTATTTCAGTTATTCCTGCAACGGTTATTCGAAGTGTTTCACCCCTAACCTGTCCAAGGGTCATGACAGGCACGTCAAACCCGGCGGCGGTACTTTTAAGCCGCTCCAGCCCGTTCTTTTCAACCGTGACCAATATCCTTGACTGGGCCTCGCCAAACAGGAGGGCATCTTTTCTGTCGCAGGTTTCAAACTCCACCTGGGCTCCCAGTTTACCGGATATACAGCTTTCCGCAAGGGCAACCGCTATACCGCCTTCACTGCAGTCGTGGGCGGATTTGACCACACCGCTTTCTATAAGCTCCAGGCAGCAGTCCTGCAGCCTTTTTTCCGCTTCAAGGTCAAGCCTCGGTGCGCGGCCCTTTTCCATACCGTGCACAACCTTCAGGTATTCACTGCCTCCTATTTCTTCCGCATTCTCTCCCAAAAGGACTATTATGTCCCCCTCATCCCTGAAGGCCTGGGTGGTTATATTGTCGGTGTTTTCAATCAGCCCCACCATGCCCACTATTGGCGTGGGGAACACCGCATCTGTGTCGGTCTCGTTATAGAAACTTACATTTCCGCTAATAACAGGCGTATCCAGCACCCGGCACGCTTCACTCATGCCCGACACCGCCTGCCGGAACTGCCAGAACACTTCAGGTTTTTCCGGGTTGCCGAAATTCAGACCGTCGGTTACCGCCAACGGCCGTGCACCGCTGCAAACAAGGTTTCTGGCCGCTTCGGCCACCGCTGTGGCTCCGCCCACACCGGGGTCAAGGTAGCAGTACCTGCTGTTGCAATCGGTGGTCAGGGCTATTGCCTTATCGGTTCCCCTTATCCTCAAAACCGCCGCATCCGACCCGGGAAGCACTGCGGTATTTGTCATCACCATATGGTCGTACTGCCTGTACACCCACTCCTTGCTGGCTATGCTGGGGCTCAGCAGCAGCCTTACAAGCACCTGGTTCATGTCCTCCGGGATTTCTATCCTTTGTATATCCAGGCTGTTAGCCTTTTCCAGGTAACCGGGCTTTCTGTAGTCCCTGTAGTAAACAGGTGCCTCGTCCGCCAGCGACCTTGCCGGAACCCGGCCCACCACCTCTTCGTTTTCCCTGATGGTCAGCATTCCGTCGTCGGTTACCCGGCCGATAACCGCCGAATGAAGGCCCCATTTTTCGAAAATACCGGTTACCTCCTCTTCCCTGCCCTTTTTCACTATCACAAGCATCCTTTCCTGGGACTCGGAAATCATAACCTCCACCGGCATCATTCCGGTTTCCCTGCGGGGCACCAGGCTTACGTCAATGTCCATGCCGCTACCGCCCCTGCTGGCGGTCTCGCTTGAAGCGGATGTAAGCCCCGCCGCGCCCAGGTCCTGCACGCCTATTACACAATCGGTCTCAAACAATTCAAGACAGGCTTCCAGAAGCAGTTTTTCCATAAAGGGGTCCCCCACCTGCACCGCCGAACGGTTTTCCTGGGATTCTTCGTTCAGCTCTGCGGAGGCAAAGCTGGCGCCCCCCATTCCGTCGCGGCCGGTAGGAGCCCCGACAATCATTACTGCGTTGCCCGCCCCTGCGGCGGTACCCCGTTTAATGTCCTTGTGCTTAATAATTCCGACACACATTGCATTTACCAGGGGATTACCCCTGTAGCAGTCGTTGAAATATATCTCTCCGCCTACGGTGGGAATGCCTATGCAGTTCCCGTATCCTCCAATACCTGCCACAACGTTCTCGAACAGGTATTTGGTCCTCTGGTTGTCCAGTTCGCCGAACCTCAGGGAATTGAGCAGCGCTACCGGTCTTGCTCCCATTGTGAATATATCCCTGATTATCCCTCCGGCCCCGGTGGCTGCTCCCTGATAGGGCTCCACCGCCGACGGGTGGTTGTGGCTTTCAATCTTCATCACCACCGCCAGGCCGTCTCCTATATCGACTATCCCGGCATTTTCCCCCGGGCCCTGCAGCACCCTGTCGCCGGAGGTGGGAAACATCCTTAAAACCGGCTTTGAGTTTTTGTAGCTGCAGTGTTCCGACCACATTACGCCGTACAAATTCAGTTCCAGGTTGTTGGGATGCCTCCCCAGCGTATCCACAATCCTGTCGTATTCCTCCAGAGTAAGTCCCACTTTCCGGTAGGGCTTTTTATCCATTCACAGCGCCCCCCTTCAGGTAATTTATAATGGATCTGAAAATTATACTTCCGTCCTCGCCGCCCAGCAGTCTTTCAACACACCTTTCGGGATGTGGCATCATCCCGAGGACATTGCCCTTTCGGTTGCACACCCCCGCAATATTCCCAAGGGAACCGTTGGGATTTGCCGTATCGGTTATCTGCCCGTACGCGTCGCTGTACCTGAAAACAACCTGGCCCGTCTTTTCCATTTCACTTAGGGTATCATCGTCAACATAATAGTTGCCGTCCCCGTGGGCCACCGGGACCTTAAGCACCTGACCCCCGGCGCACAGGTTTGTATAGGGTGTTTTGTTGTTTTCCACCTTTAAATGCACGTTGTCGCAGACGAATTTCATGTCTTTGTTGCGAAGCAGCACTCCCGGCAGTAGACCCGCCTCTGTCAGAACTTGAAACCCGTTGCAAATGCCTATTACAGGTTTCCCGCTTTCGGCAAATTCCATGATGCTGTCCATAACCGGCGAAAACCTTGCAATGGCTCCGCATCTTAGGTAATCACCGTACGAAAACCCTCCCGGCAGCATTATACAGTCAAAGTATTTTAAATCCTTGGTTCTGTGCCAGATATATTCGGTATCCTGCCCAAATACGTCCCTCAGGGCATAATAGCAGTCTGTAACACAGTTGGAACCGGGAAATATTACTACTCCAAACTTCATGGCTGTACCTCCAGTATGTCGTAAGTATAATCCTCAATAACCGTATTTGCCAGCAGCGTATCGCACATGTCCCTGATATCCTTTTCCGCCTTAGCCCGGTCCTTTTCTTCCAGCTTAATCTCAATCAGCTTGCCCATTCTTACATCCTTTACGCCATCGAATTTCATGGATGACAGCGCTTCCCTTACCGCGTTCCCCTGGGGGTCGGCTATGCTTTTCTTAAGCGTAATATAGACCTTTGCATGAAACATGTCTTTTACCTCCCAAAAGTTTTTCAAGTACCCGGTGACAGCTTTTCTCAACCTTTCCCAAGTCCCGTGTGAACCTGTCTTACGGTATCGTTACCGGCGGTTATGTGCCCGGTCGCAGCCCTGCTCCTTTTCAATCCGCGGCATTCGGCATAAAGGAATGCCTTATTTTTTCGTCCTTTTCCCTCACCTTTTCTTGCATATCCTCCCTGTAGGTCTTCAGTGCCGCCGCCAGGGCGGGGTACTTGATGGCAAGCATCTGCACCGCAAGCAGTGCGGCGTTTTCGCTGCCGTTTATCGCCACCGCAGCCACCGGTACACCGGCGGGCATCTGTACTATCGACAGAAGGGAATCCAATCCGTCCATGGTGGACGATTTAACCGGTATTCCAATAACCGGAAGGGATGTAAAGGCGGCCAGCACGCCCGGAAGATGGGCGGCCTTTCCGGCGGCCGCAATAATAACCTCGGTTCCCGACTGCTCCGCGCCCTTTGCAAACTCCGCCGCCATGTCGGGAGTCCTGTGGGCGGATATGACTCTCACTTCCCTTTCGATACCAAAGTGCTCAAGTAAATTCACCGCCTTCTCCACAACCGGGAGATCCGAATCGCTTCCCATTACAACCGCAACCTTTGGCATATCCATAAACTCCTTTCGAATTAAATATTACCTTAAACAGATAAACCCTGCCGGAGAACACAGGTGAAACCTCCGCAGGGTTTTGTTCACGGGGGGTACGAAAATCGTACGCAGCTTCGCAAAAACGCAAACCTGCTTTCACCCATAGTCAGGCAGTTTACGGCTGCCTGGTAGAGACTTGCGGGCCAATCCCCGCGATTATATGAGTGAAACAAATTATTAGCTTGTCTAATCTCACTTTTATATTAACAAACCGGCCTGTTGGTGTCAATAAAAATAGCGAATAAATTATACTAAATTCATGTTTTTGTATAG
>CAZGUG010000037.1:11814-20523 GCA_964529035.1 uncultured Clostridium sp. | reverse complement strand
CATGAGTATATCCTGGTTTTTTCAAAAGATTCTTTTTCCAGAAAAAGTAAAGAATAACAAAATACAATAACCTAGGAACAATTTCTGGAATGGAAATAAAGTGTCTGGACTTTTCCGGCTGTATCGGCAAGAAGTATAGGACATCCGGCTCCTTTTCCGGAAGAACTGCCTTATAGATTGATTCAGCTTTACTCATTTAAAGGAGATGTAATTCTCGACCCATTTTGTGGCAGTGGGACGACATGCCTGGCCGCTGTTAAAAATGAAAGATATTACGTAGGGTATGATATTAAACCCGAATATGTTAAACTCGCAAATAATCGTATTAAGAATAGCTCTATTCAAATAGAATTAGCAGCTCTTAATGAATAATATCATCTGTCAGCCGGCGAACATAAATCGAGTGGCTATGGCAAAATAACTAATCAAGGCTATTGCGTCGACTATTGTTGTGATTAGGGGGCTTGCCATGATTGCAGGATCTATACCGAAGGTTTTTGCAACAAGAGGCAGTGCTCCTCCAATTATCTTGGCAGTAAATATTGTAATAAAAAGAGTAAGCGACACGGTAAGGGCCAGCGTGGGATTCCCATATCCGAGAAGAATTATCTGAAAGAAGTTGAAAATCCCAAGGACCAGCCCCACAATAATGCTGACTCTAATTTCCTTCCACAATACCCTGAAAAGGTCCTTTGACCTAATCTCCCCTAGGGCAATGCTGCGGATTACGAGGGTAGAGGACTGGGAGCCGGCATTGCCTCCGGTATCCATAAGCCGTGGTATAAAGGCCGCCAGTATTACCATTGATTGCAGAAGATCATTGTACTTCCTTATTATATTGCCCGAGATGGTGGCGGAAATCATAAGTATCAGGAGCCACATTATCCTCTTCTTTGCAAGGCTCAATATCCCGGCTGACAGGTATCCCACGTCAGAAGGCTGTATAGCTGCCATTTTATGAAAATCCTCGGTGTTTTCCAGGTCTATTACATCTACAATGTCGTCTATTGTAATTATTCCTACCAGGCGGTTTTCCCGGTCCACAACAGGAACGGTCAGAAGGTCGTATTTTTTAAAGATCGCTGATACTTCCTCCTGGTCGCTCATGGTGGTCACATATATGATATTGCTGTTCATAATATCCCTAACCAACCGGTCCGGTTTGGCCAGTACCAAGTCCTTGAGGGAAACTATGCCCTCCAGTTCCCTGTTGTTATCGGTTACATAACAGGTATAAACCGTCTCCTTATCTATAGCAGTTTTTCTGATACGGTCTATGGCGCTCTTCACGGTCATACCGGCTTTAAAGTCAACGTATTCTATTGTCATAATACTTCCTGCGCAGTTGGCGGGATAGTTAAGAAACTGGTTTATAAGATTTCTTTCCACTTCTCCGGTATTCTTCAGAATTCTTTTTATAAAACTCGCAGGCATCTCTTCTAAATAGTCAATCATGTCGTCAAAGTACAAGTCCTCCAGAATCGCCTTCAATTCATTTTCCCGGATCTGTACAGATAATTCCGACTGCTTATTGGGGGAAAGATGGGAAAACACCTCTGAAGCCATCTCTTTATCAAGAAGGCGAAACAGAAGCAGGCTGTTCTTTTTGTTTAAACTGTTTATAATTTCTGCGATGTCTGCTTCTTGCATGTTTTTTAATTCGCTTTTTATCTGCGATAAATTTTTATTGTTTAGCAGTTCGGTGATATGCATGGTCATGCTATTCCCCCCTGTCTTAGTATTTCAATAATTGCATGGATCTTACACCGGCAAAATAAAAACCCTTCCCAACAAGGGGGAAGGATGACAAAACAGCAAATCATATACAACCGGTATTACCGGCCCCCACTCGTTGAGTTTTGGCACTATACAGCTTAGAGTATCAACCCAGCTACATTAGGTAAAACCTTATTTCGGTAATACCTGCTGACCCATTGGCATCTTTCGATGTTTCCGGGCAGTAGCATATTTCTGTATAGGAGCCTCACCTAACGGAGTTATTTGTTCTTTAATCATATTGTATATGTAGAAGATTATTAATGCAACCATCTATTCGCTGCAATAATAAAAAATATTCTACAAAAACTGATTGTTATTGGATATAATAAAAGAAAACGAAAGAGTTGATACAATGACAAAGCAGTGTGTTTTGGAGAACAGGCCGTGTAATGGTTGCGGCGAGTGCATGATGTGTGACCTGGACAGCAGCAAAGTATGCGATAACTGCTGTCGGTGCATTGACCGGGATGCCGATTATATCGCTGTGGAAATTGATGAAATTATGGACGAATAAATGATATTTTGCCCCTTCCGGGGTTTTTTTATAGAATACCAAATTAAAAAAGAGTAGGGAGGTACTAATATGGAAAGCGCTGTAAGGGATATTGGCCTTGCGGAAAGCGGCATAAACAAAATTGAATGGGCAGTGAATTTTATGCCGGTTCTAAACGGGATTAGAAGGGAATTCGAATGCCACAAACCCTTTAAGGGTACAAAGGTGGCCATATCAGTGCATCTTGAAGCGAAAACCGCATACCTTGCACTTGTCCTTAAAGCAGGGGGGGCCAAGGTTTATATTACCGGGAGCAACCCTCTTTCAACCCAGGACGATGTTGCGGCAGCCCTGGTTAAAGAAGGCCTGAACGTATATGCATGGCATCGAGCGTCTGATGAGGAGTACAGGCAGCACATAGAGTATACTCTGTCTGGAAAACCGCATATTGTAATAGACGATGGCGGAGATCTGATAAATATGCTGCATACCAAGAGAGAGGATCTCAGGGCGAATATAATAGGGGGCTGTGAAGAAACCACAACCGGTGTCTTAAGACTCAGGGCCATGGAAGAAAAGGGGGATTTAAAGGTTCCAATGCTGGCGGTAAACAACGCTTACTGCAAACACCTGTTCGACAACCGGTATGGCACAGGACAGTCGGTATGGGATGGAATAATGAGAACCACAAACCTTCAGATCAACGGGAAAACCGTAGTGGTGGCAGGCTACGGCTGGTGCGGCAAAGGAGTGGCCGCAAGGGCCCAGGGGCTGGGCGCGAGGGTCATAGTATGTGAAGTGGACCCGATAAGGGCCTTGGAGGCCGCCATGGACGGCCACAGAGTGATGACCATGGAGCAGGCCGCAGCGCTGGGGGATTTCTTTGTGACCGTTACCGGGTGCAGCGGGGTAATCAACAATAAACACTTTGCCTTGATGAAAGACGGTGCCATATTGTCCAACGCGGGTCATTTCAACGTGGAAATAGATGTTGAAGGACTTGAGGCTGCATGCGTCGATAAGAAGAATGTCAAGCCAAATATCACCGGCTACGGGTTTGAAGATGGAAAAAATTTATACCTGCTGGGGGAGGGAAGGCTAGTTAACCTGGCGGCGGGGGATGGGCACCCAATAGAAATTATGGATATGAGCTTCGGTATACAGGCTCTGGGTGCTAAATACATACTGGATAACCACAATAAGCTTTCAAACAGGGTATACGAGGTACCGGAGGATATTGACCGGCAGGTTTCCTTTATGAAGCTAGAGGGTATGGGAATACAAATCGACAGCCTAGACAGTCAGCAGGTTGATTACCTGCACAGCTGGAAATAACGGCCTTACAGGGCCTGGCTGCCAACAAAAAGGATTCTCCGTTATTCTGGGGAGTCCTTTTTATCGCTTGAAAGGGGATTTCTTTTGACCGCA
This sequence comes from uncultured Clostridium sp., assembly GCA_964529035.1. Lineage (GTDB taxonomy): Bacteria > Bacillota > Clostridia > Ch29 > Ch29 > CAZGUG01. The sequence goes on along the minus strand of CAZGUG010000037.1, from coordinate 16,823 downwards.
TCCCGCAGCCGCTTGTCGTCCACGTGGGTGTATATCTGGGTGGTGGATATGTTGGAATGCCCCAGTATCTGCTGCAGCGCCCTTATATCCACGTCGCCGTGCTTGTACATAAGCGTTGCGGCGGTATGTCTCAGCTTGTGGGTTGAATACTTTTCGGTATCAAGGCCCGCCTTTTTCACATATTTTTTGACTATATACTGCACCGTCTTGTTGCTTATCCTCTGTTTACGTTTGCTTAAAAAAAGCGCATCCCTGTCCTTTACGCAGTCCCTCGGCCTGACTTTGAGGTATCCATCTATCGCTATCAGACAGGCATCATTCAGGTAAACGGTTCTTTCCTTATTGCCCTTTCCTATAACGGTGAGCGTATCATCCCTAATATTGCTTATATTTATGCTTACAAGCTCGGACAGTCTGAGGCCGCAGTTTAAAAACAGGGTTAATATACAGTAATCCCTGTCCCTGAATTCGCCCTCTGGAGCGCTTAACAGGTCCCGGGCTTCTGACAGCGTAAGGTGCACAGGGTGTCGTGATGATATTTTTGGCGTTTCCAGGTCTGCGGCGGGGTTTTCGTCAATCATATTCATTTTTGAGTGCAGAAATTTAAAGAAGGAGCGCAGGGTAGAGACCTTGCGAGCCTTCGCCGAATTGCTGTTGTCCCTGGTAAAGGACACGTAGGAAATGAAACCGTACAAATCGTTAAGTGTGACAGATTTAATTAATTCTATGTCCACGTCGTCAATCCGGATTTTTTCGAAATCGGCGGTTTTGGGTACAAGGCCGCGCTGGACCTTCAGATAGCGAAAGAAGGTCCTGAGGTCGTAATGGTATTCCTTTACCGTGCTTTTTGATATACCTTTGATTGTTTCCATGTAATTAAGGAAACTCATAAGGGGTAGGGGTATATTGTTCATGTCGCTCCTCCTTATTATACAAAATGAATATTTTGTATAATAGTACTTATACACAAAAGACGCAATTTTCCTGTGGATAACCGCGCCCCCTTCGTTTTAATTATAACACAGATTGCCTTGTTTTGTACCAATCAATATTTAGAAGTTTTGCAGTAAGCAAAATATTATGAACGGAATATTAAATGTCGAATATTGATATTCTACATAAAGCACCGTAAAAGTATTATGTATACTTTCTAACCCTATCCGCCCCAAAAATAAACGCCGGAAAATGTAATCCGGCATATCGTTATAGTATCAAAGCCTCTTTCATTAATTCTTTAAATTTTGTGCTTGTTGACGTGGCTCCCGATACCGTGTCAATATCGTCCGGGTCCTGCTTCTCTATCGGGTTTTATTTCGTATCTTTTAGTTTTTGTAGCTCCATTTAGAATACACATTGTAAAATATATGTGGAAAGCATTTTTTTTGCAGACATAGAAAAACCAGGGCCCTGTAAGGCGTTTTAAGGCAATATTTTCTGATAACAGATATTTGGGGTACGAAACCGATAAAATATCGCTCCAGGAGCCTCACAGGGCCCTAAAAACCAAATATGGGTAAATTAGCATTACATAAAGAGTAAAACCCGGCGTTTATGGAAAAACGCCGGGTTTTACTCTCATCCTCCTGCCAGCGGCTGCATTATTTTTATTTCATCACCGTCGGCAATGGGAGTATTTTTGAACATGTCGTTTTTTACATGCTCACCGTTAACGGTGACTACAAGTATCGGATAGTTGTATTCGGGGTAGTCTGCAAATTTTATTGCGTCTTCAACAGTCATACCCCCATGCCATTCCATTTTTTCTCCATTTACTTTAACCATATTACCTCCACAAAACAGGTATTATTATAGATGTTTTCTAACCACTTCAACAACGTCCGGGTATGCTATGCCCAGTTCCTCCAGTTTTTCTACGGTAGGTATGGCATTTTCTGTCCAGCCCCGTCTTTTATAAACGGCATCCAGCAGGGTCTGGTATCTGTCTTCCCTGTATTCCCTTAGGGCCTTAATTTTATCCTCCACCGACATTCCTTCCGGGTCAATTCCCACATGCTCTTTGAGCTGCTTGTCATAACGCTCCCGGCGGGACTTATATTCCTCCACCGTAACCGGTCCTACAGCCCTGTAGGGCGGATAATCGTATTCCCTCAGGCCCTTGCCCATTTTAAGGCAGAATACTTTTTGCAGGTTATAGACTCTTTCTGACTGTCGCAGCATTTCCTCCCTGGAAAAATCTCTGCCGGTTACAGCCTTGTAAAGAGCCACATAGTTGTCTACGTGCTCCGGAACTTTTGCCGGCTCATCCGTCAAATGGTTGTCCGCCGGCATAATATCGTTCCAGGGCAGCTTGCACAGGCCCACTATGCTGAACCAGGTTCTGAAAAGCGGGTAATAATACAGAGCTTCCGCCTTATCCTTAAAGGTGGGCATCTGATTCCTTATCATGTCCATGAATATAAGCCAGTTTTCATCGTGCTGCGGACCCTTGTTGGCTGTTCCGTAGCCGCCCTGCTGTGCCAGGGATTCTTTGGAGACGTACTCCGAAAACTCGAGACCCTTCATCTCCATCCCGATATCATTGAGGAAGTCCTTGTCGGCACCATATTTTTCAGCAAACAGTTTTTTCATTCTGTGTACGCCCTGACCGGCCACAACGCCGAAACCTTCTCCCCTGGCCATCTGGTGCATAAGCTCCATCTGGGCTTCCCAGTTGCCGAAATTAAGCTCTAGTCCCCCGGTTATTTCCTTGTTTATTATGCCCCTGTCATAGCATTCCATTACAAAGGCACACAGCGTACCGAAGGAAATGGTATCAATTCCGTAGGTGTCACAGTAGAAGTTGGCCTCTGTAACGGCTTCGGGATCGAATATGCCGCAGTTGGAGCCAACGCCAGCAAGGGTTTCATATTCGGGGCCGTCGGTAAACACCTTTTGCCCCTTATAGGGACCGGTCTTTATCTCAAAGTCCTGCAGGGCATGGGCACAGGCCAGTGTACAGCCGTACCAGCATCCGTCGGGCTTGCCCAAATCAAACATCTTTTCAAAGCTTTCCTTTCCTATCCTGGGTGCCTCTGGATGCTCCCCGTATTGGAAATTATTAACAGGCAGCAGGTCGTGGGCGTTCATGGCGTCCACCAGCTGGGTGGTTCCGTGTACCCTCATTCTGCACTGCTTGTCGTCGTTGTCGTATATCTCCTTATGCAGCTTTATGCCGTGCTTTATTATCGTGTCAAGGTCTGCCGGATTGTTGGAATCACCCTTTACACCGGATTTTTTAACAACCAAGGCCTTAACCTTTTTGTCCCTTAAAACGGTCCCTATTCCTCCCCTACCCGCCTGCTTCAGCTTACATTTTTTTCTTCGCAGGTCGTAATATGAAAAGTTAAGTATGCCAATCCTGGTATGCTCCGACCCTTCACCCGCGGAAACAACCGAAACGTTTCTTTTGTCCTCCTCGGAATCTGCATACATCTCGGTTAAGGTTTCGGCAAGTATATGGCTGTTTACGCATTCCCCGGGTGCTTCTTCTATCGTCACCATTCCACTGTCGCCGTCTATAAACACTATTACATCTTTTTTGGCTTTACCCTGTATTTCAAGGGCATCGAAGCCACAGAATTTACAAAGGGGCCCGAAATAACCGCCTACATTGCTGTCCACCGGCAGGTCGGTTAGGGGCGATATCGTTACCACATAGGATTTGCCCGCTCCCGGGTACTGGGTTATACCCCCTATCGGCCCCTGGGCAATTATTATTTCGTTCTCGGGGCTGTCCCAACGGGTGTCGGGGTTTACCGCATCCCATAGATACTTCATTCCGTATCCCCTGCCTCCGGTAAACTTGTTTTTCATTTCCCCGTCTATGGGCTTTACCTTTATTTCATTGTTTGACAGATCTATATAAAGGGACCTGTCGGCATACCCCCTGTTTATTTCCTTCACTTCAAAGCCGAATTCGGTTAGCTTTTTATGCTTCTTTTTAAGTTCGGCAGCATTAATTATGCCGGTATTTTTACATGCCATTTACAATCCCTCCTTTGCTCTATACTTCTTTCATGAAAATTGCACCAGTAGTGCACGCCCTGGTGCAAGCACCACAGGAAATACATTTGAACGGTCCGATTATGTCTTTTTGGTATTTCATTGACATGGACGGACAGAAACCAACACATGCATAACACTGAACGCACTTGTCCCTGTCTATCATTACCGTGCCGTTTTTGTTCCTGTAAATCGCCTGGACAGGACATATGTCAATACACTCACCGCACTGATTGCATACGTTGATATCGTACCCTCCGTCCTTTTTTTCAGTAATCCTTATTGCGGACTTCTCCGGATTGATATCCTTGAACAGTACCTTTGAACAAGCTTCCTCACACGCCCTGCAGCCGGTACACAGTTCAGGTTTTGTGGCTACAATTTTCAAAGCGCATTTGCCCCCTTTCTTAATAGTGATTTTATTTGAAACTTTTGTTTACCATATCAAGCCGTTAAACCACCGAGGGTTCCAGTATCAGTTCACCCTTCTCAAACCGGTCGATTCCGAGCATGTGTACCGGAATGGTAGGTTCTTCCGCAAGTATTGTCTCGGCTATGACGACACCGGTAACCGGCCCGAACATAAACCCGTGGCCGCTGTACCCACTGGCCAGATAAAACCCGTCCACTTCCTTAACCGCACCATATATGGGCTGGCGGTCGGGGGACATATTGTAAAGCCCGGACCACTGCCGGACCATTCTCAAGTCCTTAAGCGGCGGCAGGAACTTTATACAGGTTTTGGCCATTTCCTCGAGAAAATCCCAACTGGACGTTATTCTCAAATCCCTCGGTTCGTTGGGGTCTCCCCTGCCCATTATGAAGCTGCCGTGGGGCGTCTGCTGGCAGTAAATGTTTTGTGAAAAGGACATGAACATGGGCCCCTGCATCGGAGCAACCGCCTCTGTTACCAGTATCTGATGTCTTTCCGAGAAAACGGGGATTTCCACGCCCACCATTTCCCCTATCAGCTGTGAATATCCCCCGGCTGCGTTTACTACCACCGG
>CAZGUG010000037.1:0-11714 GCA_964529035.1 uncultured Clostridium sp. | reverse complement strand
TCGAAGGAATGCCCAGGCTGTTTTGAAGCGCTATGTTTTTCCGGAACTGGTTTACTTCCTTTTCGGTGGCTGCAATTATGAGGTAACCGCCCTGCTTGAATTCTATATCATACTCATATTCCAGCTCCTCGTTCGCCGTTTCAAAGAATTCTATACTGTACTTGGCTAGCTTACAGTTCATTTCGGTACCCCACTGCATACGTACTCCCGCACCGCATCTGCCGGTGGCACCGCTGCACAGGTATTCCTTTTCCACTATTACAATGTCCTTCATACCCTTTTTCGCCAGGTTATATGCAATGGCACAGCCTGAAATTCCTCCGCCGATAATTACTGCGTCGGCAGTTTTATTCATCATTTTCACCTCCGGTAAGCTGACCTAGTTTTATCGGAACAGTGGGCGGCCTGTAGGTAGGCGTTTTCAAATCGGCAATACTCTGCCCCGTAGCCCTTGAGATCTCCTGCATGATAAGCGGAGTACAGGTCCTTCCCTGGCACGGGCCCATTCCGCATCTGCTTATCCTTTTTATCTGGTCAACCGTAGTATAGCCCTTGCGTATATATTCCCTTATCTCTCCCAGCGTAACCTCTTCACAGCGGCAAACAATCGTATTGTCACTGTAATAGTCGTCAAGGCTCATACTTCTTACCACCATCGAAAATTCCCTGGGTACCGCCAGTGATACTACCGGCGTTCTGTCCTGTGCCCTGCTGTTTTGAACCCTTATTACCTTTGCCCTGCATGCGGGTTTGCCGGCCCTGTCAAGTCCTGTTATAAAGTCGCCCTCCTTGGGCAGCGGAACAAATTCATAGGGCAATTTTATCAGCGCTTCGGATTCGGAATAGGTCTCGTCAACCACGAATATGGCAAGTCCGGGACAGTTGGATATACATACACCGCAGCCGTTACATATATCATAATCCAGCTTAGGACAGTCGTTTATATCTTCGAATTCCTTAATGGCACCCCGTTTACAGGATGTATAGCACGGATTACACGGTATTCTTTCAAAGCATTCTATTATTGCCACAGGACCCCTTGCCAGCCTTTCCTTTGGTGGGATTACCTTTTCAAGGTCTTCCTTTGTGGCAATACCTGTACTCTTCAGCATTATTTCACCCTCCTTATCCTTCTATCTTTACAAGGCCCCTTCGAATGGTTTCGCCCACAGGGCCCGACCTCAAATCATGCAGTTGTTTTGTATAATCCTCTTTCAGGGCGTCGAAGTCCTTATTTTTAAACCCTAGTTTCTTTGCGCAGCACAGTCCGGCGAGCCTTCCCTCAACCATGGCGCTGCTTGCTTCCTCGATACCCGCAACGTCACCTGCCACAAAAATACCCGGAACACTGGTTTCCAGTTCCCTGTTTCTTACAGGGACATGTCCGCTGAGCTCGGGCACGTATTTCATTTCACATCCTATTTGCCACAGCAGTTCCCCAAGCGGTGTAAGCCCCGTGGAAATACAAAGCACATCCGTCTCGATATCGAATTCCGTTCCCGGAATCTCTCTTTTGTTTTCATCCAGCTTTATCAATGTAATTTTTTCTAATTTTTCCTTGCCGTGGGCATATATAACACGATGCTGAGGCATAATGGGAACTCCCATTCTTCGCAGTTTTGAAGCATGCACCGCGTATCCGCCGTATTTGGGGCTTCTGCATATTACGCCCTTAACCTTTATACCGGCCTGCAGTAGTTGATAGCTGACAATGAGCCCTATATTGCCGGCACCTACCATGAATACGCTGTTCCCCGGCGCAACTCCGTATACGTTCATGAGTGTCTGGACTGCTCCCGCACCGTAAATGCCGGGCAGGTCGTTGTTCGGAAAAGCGGGGAATTTCTCTGAAGCGCCTGTGGCAACAATAATTGCTTCGGGTTTTATTTTTATGTATTTCCCTCCTTGTTCAACCGTCAGCACCCCGTCCTCATACAGGCCTATAACAGTTGCATCTAGCATGACTTTTATTTTGTCCGAATACTTTTCCAGTTCGGCATTTAATATATACGGTATATCGATTCCCCTTTTTGATGCATGCTGTTTTTGTGAACCGAAAAACATGTGTGTCTGTTTAATAAGCTGACCTCCAAGATGACTGTCGCGGTCAAGAAGTATTACCTCCGCTCCGGACGACGCAGCATTAATGGCAGCGCAGATTCCTGCCGGACCCCCTCCAATAACGGCAATCTCTGTCTTTATCATATTAAATCACCTTTCCCTTTTTGTGTTTCCACAACTGTGCCCTCTTTCAGCTTTTCAACGCAGGTCCTTACGTTGGGTTTACCGTTGACCACCATTAAACAGGATGAACAGTTGCCGATTGCACAGTAAAACCCCCTGGGTCTCTTGTGTACGTTACTGTAGCCGAGCACCTTAACCCCCTGGGCATGAAGTGCTGCTGCTATCGGCTCGCCTTCGTACCCTTCAATCTCCTTTCCGTTGTAGGTAAACTTTACTTTCCTGCCCTTCTTAAAGGTGAGAATGGGATGGTTCTCTATTCGCATTTCCATACCTCCTGTCCTATGATACTAAATATGATTCGTTTTATATTGTGATTTACTAAATATATATTCGTATCAAAATGCAAAAATCCTTCTAAAATTTTTGTATTACTAAAAAAAATAACAAATAAATTTATTGCATCTACAAAAATAACCACATTAATATACCACTGTCAAGACTTTGATACATCAATGTGGTTTTCATATGCAGCATATATTTAATAATATTAAACTTTACGGCGTAATCCTGTTTAGCGTTCTTGCAAAGGGTATTGTTTCCCTGATATGATCAATCCCGCAGACCCAGGCAACGGTTCTCTCCAGCCCCAGACCAAACCCTGAATGGGGTACGCTTCCAAACCTTCTCAGGTCCAGGTACCACTGGTAGTCCTCGATGGGCAGTCCTTCTTCCCCAATCTTTTTATTAAGAAGGTCATAATCATGGATTCGCTGGCTTCCTCCTATTATTTCGCCATAACCCTCGGGAGCGAGCAAATCCGCGCCCAGTATCAGTTCATTGTTCTCCGGGTCAGGCTCCATGTAAAATGCCTTAATCCTTGAGGGGAATTTCTCGACGAATACCGGCCTGTCAAACTGCTCTGCAATATAGGTTTCATCCGGCGCTCCGAAGTCATCACCCCATTCAAAGTCAAGGCCGTTTTTCTTAAGCATTTTAACCGCATCGTCATATGTAATTCTCGGGAAGGGAGCCTTTACCATTTCCAACCTGCCTGTATCCCTCTTCAGAGTTTTAAGTTCGGTTTTGTGTCTCTCAAGAACCGTACCTACAATGTATTCTATCATCCGTTCCTGTAATTTCATGTTATCCTGATGGTCGAAATACGCCATCTCGGGTTCTATCATCCAGAATTCATTGAGATGCCTTCTTGTTTTAGATTTTTCAGCCCGGAAAGTGGGTCCGAAACTGTATACCTTCCCGAAGGCCAGGGCGGCTGCTTCATTATATAGCTGCCCCGTCTGTGTCAGGTATGCCTTTTGGTCAAAGTAATCCAGTTCAAACAGGTTTGTTGTGCCTTCACAGCTGTTAGCGGTGATTATTGGCGGCTCCACCAGGATAAAACCTTCCCGGTCCAAAAACTCCCGGATGGCCCTGTTGATACCGGCCCTTATGGTAAGGATTGCATGCTGCCTGGGATGTCTCATCCACAGGTGCCGCAGGTCCATCAGGAATTCTATACCGTGCTCTTTCTTGGTGATCGGATACTCATCCGACGGGGATACAACTTTAACATTGGTTACCGAGATTTCATAACCACTGGGAGCCCTTTCATCACTTCTTACCATTCCCGTTACTTCTATAGATGATTCCTGTGAGATTTCCTTACACAACTCAAATACTTCCTCCGGCAGTTCATTTTTAACCGCCACTCCCTGGACAAAGCCTGTCCCGTCCCTCAGCTGCAAAAACGCAATCTTTCCGCTTGACCTTTTGTTGAAAAGCCATCCCCTTATCAATACTTCTCTGCCTTCGTGATTTTTCAGGTCCCTGATTTTTGTTTCTATCATGGTGTTCCCTCCTTTTAAAGTAGAGTTTATCAAATGCTGCCCTTCTCTCCTTTAAGTGCTTCTTAATAATTTGTTTTACGGTTGTCCCTGGAAACTCTCTCCAAAAGCTCCACTGTTTCATAAGTAACCGTAACACTTCCCAGAAGTCTCACTCCGTCATATCCGCATTCTCCGTGGGAATCCGATCCTCCCGTAGCTATTAATCCGCGTCTGTCCGCAATGTCCCGAAACTGTTCTGTTTGAAAATCGCGGTGACTCGAATGATATACTTCAAGACCCTGTATCCCGTATTCAATACACGTTTCTATATATATTTGGCTGCTGAGCATTCCCGGATGAGCCAAAACAGGCACTCCCCCGCCGCCCTTGATTAGTTCTATGGCTTCTGCCGGCAGCAGCCTGTATCTTTCCACATATGCCGGGCATCCATAACCTATATGTTTTTCAAAGGCTTCCCCGAGGCTTGAAACATAACTCATTTCCTGCATGACCCTGGCTATATGCGGCCTTCCAATAGAAGAAGCTTCCTCTGCCTTCGAAAGGACCTGCTCGAATTCAATCTCATATCCCATTCTCCGCAGCCTGGCTATTATTTTTCGTACCCTGTCCTGTCTTGCCATCATGAGCCTTTCCAGAAACTGCGTAAACCGTTTATTACGGCGGTCAATGAAATACCCCAAAATATGCAGTTCACCGTTGTCGGCACTTGTATTTATTTCAATACCGGGCACCACCAGGACACCCAACCTCTTCCCGGCGTTAACGGCTTCATCTATACCCTCAACAGTATCGTGATCGGTTAGCGCAATTGCTGAAAGGTTCTGTTTTGCTGCCTGCTCTACAATTTTGGTCGGAGAAAGGAGCCCGTCCGATCTGTTGCTGTGCAGGTGCAGATCTGCTTTTTGCATCTTAATCCTCCTAAATGTCCCCGATTGATAGCCTAACGGGTCAGGGACACACCGCTGCTAATCACTACTTAATGTATTGTTTATAACCCTGTAGAAATTACCTCCCATAATTTTTTCAATATCGGAAGCACCGTATCCCCTTTTCTGCAGTTCTTCGTATACCCTAATAAAACCTTTCGCTCCGCATATTCCACCGGGCAGCTCCTTTGTTCCGTCAAAATCGCTTCCCAACCCAACACTGTCTATACCGGCCTTTTCTATTATGTGTTCTATATGGTCTGCAATTCCCGAAACATTGTCTTTACCTCTGCCGAGGAAATCCGGAACAAAATTGACCCCTGCAACTCCACCCAGCTTACCCAGTGCCGCCAGCTGTCTGTCATCCAGGTTTCTGGCGTGCGGACATATGGACAGGCAGTTTGAATGGGAAGCAATAACGGGTTTATCGGTTAGTTCTATTATATCCCAAAAACCCTTATTGGAAATATGCGAAACATCCATAAGTATACCCAGTTCGTTTATTCTTTCTACAGCTCTTCTGCCCTGTTTACTGATTCCTTTGTCCTCACTGTCACCAATCCCGCTGCATAACCCGTTCCCCGGATTCCATGTAAGGGAAATACAGCGCACGTCAAGCCTGTACAATTCATCAATGCGGTGCAGATTGTCCACCAAAAGATATGCACCTTCCACAGCCAGTATAATGCCCAGCCGGTTGTTTTCTATGCAGTCTGTAAGGCTGGCAGCGTTTTTGATAAGAACCGGGGGATTCGTACTGCCGGACAATTCCTTATGGAAATAATCGAAAAGTTTAATTACACCCCTGTAGTGCTTTTGCGTTTCGAAACTATCGCAAAACAGTGCAAAAAACTCTATGTGAGGAGTAATGGAATCCAGGCTTTTCAAATCGATATGGGTTTCTCCCCTGCTGTCAACAAAGGTGGTTTTATGGTTATATGCCTTTGAAACGGAATCGCAGTGTGCATCAACGGTCAAAAATTTTTTCAAACTTTGGCCCCCCTCTTATATCTCTGTATTTCATAATAAAAACCTGCCTAAACAGCAGGTTTTTAATGAGCGTTTTTTTATCTGGGCTCAACAATCAATTTAATAGCTGTCCTTTCTTCCCCGTCTATTTCGATATCGGTAAATGCTGGTATGCAAATAAGGTCCATTCCACTGGGAGCAACAAATCCCCGAGCTATTGCAACTGCTTTAACTGCCTGGTTCAAAGCGCCGGCCCCTATGGCCTGCATTTCAGCATTCCCCTTTTCCCTGAGGACACCAGCCAATGCTCCGGCAACCGAGTTCGGATTTGACTTAGCAGATACTTTCAAGATTTCCATCAATAAAGCCCCCTTAAAATAAATTATTACATCCTTATTAAATATTCTACAGATAGCAAAAAAACCCTTTTTATTGGCTAATATTTTAGACCCGCAGCTGTATAAAGCGACATCCTTTAAACATGTGCAAAACAAAAGAGCTTTTCAGCCCTTTTATTTTGCGTATTCAATTGCCCTTGTCTCCCTTATAACGTTTATCTTTATCTGTCCCGGGTAATCCAGTTCCTCTTCTATTCTCTTTGAGATTTTCTTAGCGATGAAAGTAATGTCTGTATCTCCTACGTCTTCAGGTTTCACCATAATTCTTATTTCTCTTCCTGCCTGTATCGCATAGGATTTGTCAACGCCATCGAAGGAGCTTGCTATCTCTTCAAGCTGCTCCAGCCTTTTTATATAGGCCTCCAGGGTTTCCCTTCTTGCGCCCGGCCTGGCAGCCGAAATCGCATCTGCAGCCTGCACCAGAATGGCTTCAACGGTTGTAGGCTCTATATCGTTGTGGTGTGCTCCTATTGCGTGTATAACCTCCTGGGACTCCCTGAATTTCTTTGTTATACTAACCCCGATCTGCACGTGATTCCCTTCCATTTCGTGGTCTACCGCCTTACCGATGTCGTGAAGCAACCCGGCTCTTCTTGCCAGTTTTATGTCCGCGCCGAGTTCGGCAGCCATGGAAGCAGCCAATTGAGCCACTTCAATAGAATGTATAAGCACATTCTGGCCGTAACTGGTACGGTAGTTAAGCCTCCCAAGCAGTTTGACAAGTTCCGGATGCAGTCCGTGAACGCCTGTCTCAAAGGTCGCCTGCTCACCGTGTTCCCTAACCTTAGCATCCACTTCCTTTTTGGCTTTTTCAACCATTTCCTCTATCCTGGCAGGATGTATTCTTCCGTCTGCTATAAGCTTTTCCAGGGCGATCCGTGCAGTCTCCCTCCTAATTGGGTCAAACCCGGAAAGTATAACTGCTTCCGGAGTATCGTCAATTATCAAGTCAATACCTGTCAAGGTCTCCAGGGTCCTTATGTTTCTTCCTTCCCGTCCGATTATTCTTCCCTTCATTTCATCGTTTGGCAATTGAACTACAGAAACGGTAGTATCTGCAACGTGGTCCGCCGCACATTTTTGTATGGCACAGGTTATTATTTCCCTTGCTTTTTTGTCGGCTTCATCCTTCGCCTGTGCCTCTATTTCCTTAACCATAGCAGCTGCATCTTTTTCTGTTTCTTTCCTTATATCATTAAAAAGAATCTCCTTCGCCTCTTCACAGGAAAGTCCTGACATTCTTTCGAGTTCCTTTATTTGTTTTTCGTACAACTGGTTAATCTCTTCCTGCCGGCGTTTTGTGTTTTCTTCCCTGATATTAAGTAATTCTTCCTTCTTCTCGATGGTTTCTATTTTTTTGTCAAGGGATTCTTCTTTTTGAATAAGCCTTCTTTCGATCCTCTGCTGTTCGTTCCTTCTTTCTCTGGATTCTTTTTCTAATTCGTTTCTCAGCCTGTGGACTTCTTCCTTTGCCTCCAGGAGCTGCTCCTTCTTTAATGTTTCTGCCTCCTTTTCAGCATCCGAAATCAGTTTTTTAGCTAATTCTTCCGCATTGGTAATTTTTGCTTCCGCAATTATCTTTCTTACCAAATACCCAATAAAAAAAGCCACCAGAGATGCTATGAATGCTACTATAAGAATATCTATGCTCCAACACCTCCTCTATTCAGTTTTCCGGGTTTATATTCTTAAATGTTCTTAATTACTGAAAATAGCAATATTACGATACTACCGTATCGTAATAATTTTATATTTTTTTATTATTTATGTCAAGTTAACCGTTTCAACACTTTATTGATACTATCCAAGTTAAAACCCCTTCTCTTCAAATAGCCTGCAATTTTTCTCAAGTCGCTTTCGTCCATTGGGTCAGGCTTTTTAAATTTTCTGTCCAGCAAACCCATTATAACCGGTACTTCATCGATATTATTATATTCGGTGTTGTTCTCTACAAGGTCTTTTCTTACACCTTTTTGATCCAGTTCCTTTTTTATCCTGAACCGGCCCATAGGATTTAACTTCATTCTGTCCCTTATATAACAGGATACATAATAATCGTCATCGATATAGCCGAGTTCCTTAAGCTTTTCCAATATACGTTCGGTAAGCTCTTCGCTACAGCTGCTTCTCAGTTTGTCCCTTACCTCGGATTCGGTTTTAAGTCTTCTTGATAGGAATCTCAAAGCGGTATTAAACCCTTTGCTGTACTCTTCCATCCGCCGCACCTCTATCCATTACGATTATTGTCATCAGCCTTCCGGGTTTTCCTGGTCCGGTTTTTCACTGGGCAGTATATTCATATTGTATCTTTCTCTGACCTGGTTTTCTATCTGAAGGCACAGGTCGGGATTTTCAATCATGTATTGCTTGGCATTTTCCCTCCCCTGGCCAAGCCTTATATCCTGGAAGGAATACCAGGAACCGCTCTTTGATGCAATTCCTTCCTCGATCGCAGCATCCAGGATTGCTCCCTCCCTGGATATCCCCCTACCGTACATTATATCAAATTCGGCCTGTTTGAACGGGGGGGCCACCTTGTTCTTAACAACCTTTACCCTGGTACGGTTTCCTATATTTTGGTCGCCCTGTTTCAGTATTTCTATTCTGCGCACATCAAGTCTTACCGAAGCATAGAATTTTAAAGCCCTTCCTCCCGGGGTGGTTTCGGGGTTTCCGAACATTATACCTACCTTTTCACGAAGCTGGTTGATAAATATTGCCGTGGTCCTTGATTTGCTTATGGCTCCTGCAAGTTTTCTCAGTGCCTGCGACATAAGCCTTGCCTGCAGTCCGACATGGGCATCTCCCATTTCTCCCTCTATTTCGGCCTTTGGAACCAAAGCGGCAACCGAATCTATTACCACAACATCCAAAGCACCGGAACGCACCAACGCCTCGGCAATCTCAAGGGCCTGTTCACCGGTATCCGGCTGCGAAACAATCAGGTTTTCAATATCTACGCCGAGATTCCCCGCATATACCGGGTCAAGGGCATGTTCCGCATCAATAAATGCGGCATTGCCGCCGGTTTTCTGTGCTTCGGCAATAATATGCAGTGCCACCGTAGTTTTGCCCGAAGATTCGGGTCCGAATATTTCAACAATTCTTCCCCTCGGTACTCCTCCGATGCCAAGGGCAATATCCAGATTCAGAGCACCCGTAGGAATGCTGGATACGTTAAGGCCTGCCTTCTGGTCCCCGAGTTTCATTACCGAGCCCTTACCAAACTGTTTTTCAATTTGGTTTATGGTCAATTCAAGAGCCTTTGCTTTTTCATTATTCATATACACACACCACCTTTTAAATATAGGAACAAGTGTTCTGTTTATTATTATATATCAATTATGGATTTTGTCAATACTTGCTATATTGGCCAAGCAGATAAAGTCTCAGATGATTTACCGCATTCTTTGCAGCATAGGTGCTTATCTTTTCCCGGTTACCTGCGAACCTCATCTCCCAGCACTTGAGACAGTCATCCGTTGCCAGGGCTGTATATACAAGACCCACGGGTTTTTCCTCGCTGCCGCCGTCGGGGCCGGCTATTCCTGTAACAGCCAGGCCTATATCCGAACGGCATGCTCTTTTCACTCCTGCCGCCATCTCACGGGCTGTGTCCGAGCTCACCGCTCCTTTTTCCCGCAGGGTATTTTTTGATACATACAGCAGTTCTTCCTTGATATCGTTGCTGTAACTTACAATGGTCCCCTTGAAGACCTTTGAAATACCCGGTACCGAAGTAAGGATACTGCTAATCCTGCCTCCCGTACAGGATTCAGCCACCGCAAGGGTTTTACCTTTATCCATAAGTGCCTTCCCTGTAACCTGCTGAAGGGTTTGGCTGCCGCAGCAGTAAATATATTTTCCCAGCCGTTTTTCTATTATTTGTTTCACTTCTGTAATCGAAGCCGGTATTTCACCACTTTTTTCCGCCCTGCCGGTCAGCCTCACCCTTACTTCCCCTTCACCGGCATAGGTGGCAATGGTTGGATCAGACTGATTCTTAATAAGGTCATACAATTCATGTTCCAGTGTGGATTCCCCGATACCGAAAAAATTCATATTAACCGAAACAAGCGCCTGTTTTGACTTTTTTCTGAGATACGGAACAATGCTGCTTAAAAACATAGGTTTCATTTCTGCCGGCGGGCCCGGTAGCATAATTACCGCTTTACTGTCCAGTTCCAGTATAATGCCCGGAGCCGTTCCGTTATCATTGGGCACGGCCCTGCTGCCCTCGGGAATGTATGCCTGTTTTATGTTGTTTGGTGTCATTTTTCTGTTTCTTTTTTTAAAATAGTTTTTCAGTTTTTCGAGCTCCGCTTCATCCGGTATAAGCCTTTTCCCGGCTGCTTCAGTTATAATTTCCTTTGTAATATCATCCGAAGTGGGGCCTAGTCCGCCGGTTGTTATTATCAGGTCGCTCCTTTTAAATGCATTTCTGACCGCTTCCTCAAGTCTTGCCGGATTGTCTCCCACAGTAACGTGATAGTATACGTCTATACCGAGCCCGGCCAGCTGCGATGACAAAAAAGATGAATTGGTGTTGACTATGTTTCCCAGGAGTATTTCGGTACCAATTGTAATGATTTCTGCTTTCATGGTAACTGTCCTTTCCGTATTTTATTTGTACAGTTTCTAGCGGGAATCAATAAATATTGTTCTGCTCTTGTACAGGTAATCCACCATCGAAAACAATGTCAGCGCCACCGCAACCCATATCGCTATTACGTCAAAGGGTATATTCCAATTTTTGAAGGGGAAATTGTTGAGCATTATCGCCACTATGGCAACTATTTGTGAAATGGTTTTGAGTTTACCCCAAATGCTGGCGGCTATGACTTTTCCCTCGGAAGCGGCAACACCCCTTAAACCGGTAACAACGAATTCCCGGGCAATTATCACCATGGCTATCCATGCCGACAACTTACCCATCTGTACCAGCGATATCAGCGCGGCAGTTATCAGGAGCTTGTCGGCCACCGGATCCATCAGCTTACCCAGTTTGGTTATCTGGTTGTGCTTTCTCGCTATGTACCCGTCAAGGCTGTCGGTAAGGGCGGCCAGGATGAATACCGCCGCTGCAATGTATTCACCGCAGTTAATCTTGTTCAGCAGAAAAACCATAAACACAGGTACAAGTATAATACGTAAAAGGGTCAGCCTGTTTGCCCAATTCATTCTACCACTCTCCCAACCAAATCGTACTCCAGCGCATGGTCAATCTCCACCTCGACAAAATCCCCCGTCTTTACACTGCTTTCTGAAGTAAAAAGCACCCGGTTGTCAACATCCGGAGCATCACCGTAGGTCCTTCCGTAATACAGTTCATTCTCCCGCCCGTCCACTATTATCCTCATCCTTTTACCTATTCTTGTACTGTTTTTCCC
>CAZGUG010000036.1:0-20568 GCA_964529035.1 uncultured Clostridium sp. | reverse complement strand
ATATCACCGGGCCTTTGCAATGTCCAGAAAAAATTTAGCTATTCATCATCGATTTCCTCGTTTCCCTTTGTTTCGCTAATGTTCAGCAAAAGACCCTGACCCAGTATCCAGATGGCAAAGAATAATACAGCCGGAAAGATTGATTTAAGTATATCCACAGGGCTCTTAAAGTCATACCCCGCCACAAAAAACTGCACCGCTGCAAATGTAACCGTACCAACCAGTGCCCCTGTCATAACCACTTTCTTTCTCGCCCTTTTACTCCTATAGGTCAGATAAAGGCCCTTGAGCACGTTGTTTACCGTTATATATATAGACAGTCCTATTGTAAGAAGGAATATATCCAGGTATTCGCTTATGTGTTGCTGCAGCACAAACTGCCGAAACAGCAGTATGCCCCATAAAGCCATAAAACATATGCCAAACGCGCTTGAATTTATTCTTCTCTTTTCAGCAATTATTCTTTCATCTTCAATTCTTTTCATTTACTATTCCTCCCAAAAAATATCATTCAGAGTTTTGTCGAGCTCTTTACAGATTGCAATACAAAGCCTGATTGAAGGATTATATCTGCACGCTTCAATGAGACCTATGGTCTGTCTCGTTACATTAACCCTTTCAGCCAGCTGTTCCTGTGTCAGATCCTTTTCGATTCTCGCCAGCTTCAGTTTTATATTCTTCATTGAACAGCACCTGCCTATAGTATAGGTTTTTATTGTTGTCTCTGAGATATTCTTTCACTGACTTTTTGAGCAGTTTTGTGTAATACCATCATTGTTGCAATAAAAAACGGACAATAAATCAAAATTGAAGTAATAAACACCAGGATAAAGTACCACAGCCTGTTACCGCCGCTACCGTACAGCACCGAGCTCCTTATACCAAAGAATATTGCAATGACGAAACCGCTTCCAAATCCGCTTAAAACATTTTTGGTACCCATAGGTATTCTGCTTCTTCTGTCATGGAGTTCCACCTCGTCAGAATAAATGCCAAGCGATACCGTTCTAACCGCACTGTAGAGCAGTAATATAACAATTATAAAAAACTCGGTGGTAACCGGTTCAGTATTTATACCATACAGGTAGAACTTAACCAGAATTGAAGTGCCATTTAGTATTATGGCGATCCAAAATGCCTCTTTATAAATTTTGTTTTTTAGGTTTTCAACTCTCTCGTCGGAAACTTTTTCCCTGTTAAACAGTTTCATAGTCCATCACTCTCCATATAACACAGGATAATTTTCTATTTTGATAATATTATATATTATATGTTGCTTAATGTCAATTATATTTTGCATTTTTCAATATATATTTGTCGCAAGTATGGGCCTCGCCAAATACGGATAATCAAAAAAGCATGCTGCCGCCATAACGCCGGCGAAACCTGCAAGCTCATATGACAATTCCCGCATAAAACAAACCGTCAAGGGTAATATGCCCCCAACGGTTTTATATCCTTACCGACAAACCTGATTAACTGTAGGCAGGTATTTATCGTTTTGAGAACTGGGAAGCTTTTCTGGCCTTCTTCAGGCCGTATTTTTTTCTTTCCTTCATCCTTGGGTCCCTTGTCATAAACCCTGCTTTTTTCAGTATCGGTCTGTAGTCCGGGTCCGCCTGCTCAAGGGCCCTGGATATGCCGTGTCTCAAAGCGCCTGCCTGACCGGTAAATCCTCCGCCGTGCACCCGTGCAATAACGTCAAATCTCCCGGCGGTACCGGTAATCTCCAAGGGCTGACGGGCTATAACCTTCAGGGTCTCAAGCCCGAAATATTCTTCAATGTCCCTGCCATTTATACTTATATTGCCTTCGCCGGGCAGCAGCCTGACCCGGGCCACAGAATTCTTTCTTCTTCCGGTGCCGTAGTACTGGACCTTCTCCACTGTCTTTCCTCCCTTCATAGACGATTAATACTTAAATTCAAGCTTTTCGGGTTTCTGGGCCTGATGCTTATGCTCCGGCCCCCTGAATACCTTCAGCTTGGTTATCATTTTTCTGCCAAGCCGGTTGTGGGGTATCATGCCCCATACGGCTTCATATACAACCTTCTCGGGTTTTTCCCTGATCATTCTCTCATAGGATACTTCCTTAAGCCCTCCCGGGTATCCCGAGTGGCGGCGGTACATCTTCTGTTCCTTCTTCTTTCCGGTCAGCTCCACTTCCGAAGCGTTTACTATTATTACAAAATCACCTGTATCCATATGAGGAGAATATATAGGTTTATGTTTTCCCTTCAGTATACTGGCAACCTGACTGGCAAGCCTGCCCAGGGTTTTTCCTTTGGCATCCACAACATACCATTTTCTCTCAATATTATCAGGTTTAGGCATATATGTTTTCACTTAAATATCCCTCCTCTGCTTTACTGTAACAAGTTATCGTATATGACATAAGGCCCGGGGCTAGTGGGCCCGATATCCATAAACATAAATAGTATATTACATGGCACCGGGCGTGTCAAGAATGACTGCCGTACAGCACTTCAACCAGGAACAGGCCCTGGGGAGGCAGCGTCGGCCCCGCCAGTTTCCTGTCCTTTTTGTCCAGGATATCCCCGATGTGGGAGGGCATGATGTTTCCCTTCCCCACTTCCACAAGGGTGCCGGCTATTATTCTTACCATTTTGTATAAAAAACCATCCGCCTGTATTGTCATCTCTATCATCCGGCCGCTTCTCTCCAGTTCCAGCAATTGTACATTCCTGACCTTTGACTTGACAAGGCTGCCGCTGCTGCAAAAGGAAGAAAAGTCTCTACTGCCGGTTATATGCTTTGAAGCTTCCTTCATTAAATCAAAATTTAAACTTTCGGATATAAAACAGCTGTAGTTTCTGTATATTGCCGAAGAAATCGGCGCATTGTAAATTTTGTACCTGTATTTCTTTGAAACGGCATGGTACCTTGCATGAAAATCCAAATTAACGTCGATGGCCTTTACAATCCTTATATCCGGCGGCAGCTGACTGTTGAGTGCCGGCGGTATCTTTACGGTATTTATCCGGGTACCGGTTTTGAAATTCGCCCTCTGGCCGAAGGCGTGTACCCCGGTATCGGTTCTGCCGGCACCGATAAGTTTTGCCCTTTCTCCGGTAATTTTTTCTATGCTGTCCTCAATAAGCTGCTGCACCGACAGGGCGTTTACCTGACGCTGCCATCCGTGATAGTTGGTGCCGTCATATTCTATCGTAAGCAGTATATTTCTCATCTAAAACACCTGCCAACCCCTGCTTGCAATTGTGACTCCGAGGGTTAATACTCCCAGTACCAGAGCAAAATAGTCCGTCCGGGCCATCATAAGCACCTTCATTCTGGTCCTGTTTTTTCCGCCCCTGTAGCACCTTGACTCCATCGCCAGCGCCAGGTCGTCCGCCCGTCTGAAGGCGCTTATGAAAAGCGGCACCAAAAGCGGTACAAGGTTTTTGGCCCTTCTTAAAAGGTTTCCGCTTTCAAAGTCCGCACCCCTTGCCATCTGGGCCTTCATTATCTTGTCGGTTTCGTCCAGAAGGGTAGGAATAAACCTTAGGGCAATGGTCATCATCATCGCAAGCTCATGGGCGGGCACCCCCAGTCTTCTGAAGGGGTTCAGCAGCTTCTCAATCCCGTCGGTCAGGGCTATGGGTGAAGTGGTAAGGGTCAGCAGCGATGCCCCCATAACCAGCAGCACAAGCCTGGCCGCCATCCGCCCCGCCTGCATCAGCCCTTCCCGGGTTATATTCAGGGGCCCCAGGCTGTATATCACCTGTCCCTCAACCATAAGCATATTGACAAATATGGTGAGAAGCAGGATTAACAGCAGAGGCCTCAACCCCTTGAATACGTATTTGACGGGTACCCTTGAAAGTCCAAGCTCGGTAAAAATAAAAAATGCGCATATGCCGTACCCGATAATGTTATTTGCAACAAAAAGGCAAACTATGATTACAAAGGTCAGGACTATCTTAATTCTCGGGTCCAGCCTGTGAATAACCGAACCCCCGGGAAAGTACTGGCCAATGGTTATATCCTTAAGCATTTCCCTCACACCCTAGATTTCTTAATATTTGGTCGCTGGCATTTTCCACCGTGAACACGTTTACCTTAACTTCCCAGCCCTTTTTCCTGAGTTTTACCATCAAAGAAGACATGGACGGAAGGCCCAAACCCATATCCTTAAGAAGCCCGCCGTCGCTGAACACTTCTTCGGGAGTTCCGCTGTGAGCTATTCTGCCCTTTTCCATGACTATAATTCTGTCGGCCAGCCGGGCGATTTCATCCATATTATGGGTAACAATAATTATTGTTATCCCCTGTTTTCTGTTCATATCGCGGATGTGTCCGAGGATCTCCCTTCTTCCTTCGGGGTCAAGCCCCGCCGTGGGCTCGTCCAAAACCAGATACTTAGGCCTCATGGCAAGAACGCCGGCAATGGCAATTCTGCGCCGCTGCCCGCCTGAAAGCCCGAAGGGGCTGGCTTCCTTTAAATCGTTATAACTCAGGCCGACCATGTTCATTGCCCATTTAACCCTTTTTGTAATATCCTTTTCGTTTAAACCTATATTCCTGGGTCCGAAGGCCACATCCTTAAATACCGTTTCCTCAAACAGCTGATGTTCGGGATACTGAAACACGAGCCCAACCTTCTGCCTTACCTCGCTTCTTTTGTATCCCTTTTCCCATATATCCCTGTCATCAACCTTTATTCTGCCTTCCCGGGGCTTCAGCAGTCCGTTCATATGCTGTATCAGCGTGGACTTCCCGGAACCGGTATGCCCGATTATTCCAACAAAACTTCCCTCGTCAATCTCCAGGTTTATATCTTCAAGGGCTGACTTCTCATAGGGCGTACCCGGCATATACGTATACTTCAGGTTTGTGATTTCAATCGACATAACTCCATCACCAACTCATCCTCACTTAAAATGTCCGGCAGCCCAACCCCGCATTCCCTGAGTCTTAGGTTAAGCTGGGCAAGCTTTGGCACTTCCAGTCCCAACTCCTGAAGCAGCTTTACCCTGGAAAATATTTCGGAAGGTGAGCCCTCCAGCGCTATTTCGCCATCCTTCATCACTATAATCCTGTCCGCCTCGGCCGCTTCCTCCATATAGTGGGTTATATGCAAAATGGTTTTACCCTCTTTTTCGTTGAGCCGTCGTATCACTTCCATAAGTTCCTGTCTGCCCCGGGGGTCAAGCATGGCGGTGGCTTCGTCCAGCACGATACATTCCGGCTGCATTGCCAGCACACCGGCGATTGCCACCCTTTGTTTCTGTCCCCCCGATAAAAGATGGGGGCCGTGGGTCCTGTATTCATACAAACCCACCTCTTTCAGCGCCTCGTCAACCCTTGTCCTTATTTCCGCCGGGTCAACCCCCTGGTTTTCCGGCCCGAAGGCAACATCCTCCTCAACGATGGTCGCAACAAGCTGATTGTCCGGGTTTTGAAAGACCATCCCTACTTTCTGTCTTATTTCCCATACCTTCTCCGGGTCCCGGGTATCCATTCCCATTACCCGGATTCTGCCCCGGGTGGGAATAAGCAAAGCATTGATAAGCTTTGCCAGTGTGGATTTCCCCGAACCGTTGTGCCCGATAACCGCTACAAATTCACCCTTTGATATACTAAGATTAATTTCCTTCAGGACCATTTCGTCCTGTTCACTATAACGGAAACTAAGGTCTTCCATCAAAATCTGGTGTTCCATTTTAACCCCTCTTTAAGATGAATTGGGGAAACAGCACTTCTAAACCAGCTCCAGAATAACCATCTCCGCTGCGTCTCCTTTTCTGGGACCAATCTTAACTATCCTGGTATAGCCTCCTTCTCTGTCCATATATTTGGGGGCTATATTGTCAAACAGTTTCTTTACCACCGTTTCATCGGTAACAAAGGCCATTGCCCTGCGCCTCGAGTGAAGGTCCCCCTTCTTTGCCAGCGTAATCATCTTTTCCGCCATGCTTTTGGTTTCCTTCGCCCTGGTTACCGTTGTCACAATTTTCCCTTTATCTAAAAGGCTTGTAACCAAATTCCTGATCATCAGCATCCTGTGATCGGTAGGCCTGCCCAACCTTCTGTTTGATGCCATAAAATATCCCTCCCGCCTGCTTACTCGTCGCTTTTTTTCAAATTCAAATTCAATTCCGAAAGCTTTGACTGTACTTCCTCCAAGGATTTTTTGCCAAGGTTCCGCACCTTCATCATGTCTTCCTCGGTCTTCTGGGTAAGCTCCTCCACCGTGTTTATTCCCGCCCTCTTGAGGCAGTTGTAGGATCTTACCGACAGATCAAGCTCTTCAATTGTCATTTCAAGAACCTTTTCCTTTTTGTCTTCTTCCTTTTCTACCATAATCTCAACGTCCCTTATCTGCTCTGTAAGGGTTATAAACAGGTTCAGATGCTCGTTCAGTATCTTTGCCCCAAGCGATACCGCTTCGTCGGGGGCGATACTGCCATCCGTCCATACTTCCAGCGTCAATTTGTCAAAGTCGGTAACCTGACCCACCCTTGTATTGTCCACTCTGAAATTAACCTTGGTCACCGGGGTGAATATTGAATCCACCGGTATAATCCCTATGGGCTGGCCGGGCTCCTTGTTCTTCTCGGCCGAAATATAACCCCTTCCCTTTTCAAGGGTGATTTCCATGTAAAGATTTGCGTCATCTTCAAGGGTTGCTATATGGAGCTCGGGGTTGAGTATTTCCACGTCGGGACCGTGTACTATATCGCCGGCTTTTATTTCGCCTCCGCCTTCGGCTTCTATTCTTACCAGCCTGGGCTCCTCTCCGTCCAGCTTAACGCTTAAGGTCTTCAGGTTAAGGACTATCTCTGTAACATCTTCCTTAACCCCGGGTATTGTGGAAAATTCGTGAAGAACTCCGTCTATTTTTACAGATGTCACAGCAGCTCCGGGCAGTGAAGAAAGCAGAACTCTTCTTAAGGAATTACCAAGGGTTATGCCGTAACCCCTTTCCAGCGGTTCCACCACAAATTTTCCATAGGTATTGTCGCTGCTTGTTTCCAAAATCTCCACTTTGGGCTTTTCTATTTCTATCATTAATTAAACCCTCCTTGAACAACTCTATTAAATATTGCCGAGGGCAACCGATTACAGTTATATTGATTATCTGGAATAAAGCTCAACTATTAGGTGTTCTGCTATTGGTATATCCACATGTTCTTTTTTTGGCACGCTGACAACCTTTGCTCTCATTTTCTCCAGATCCACTTCCAGCCAATCAGGAGCAACCCTCTGATTATTCTCAACAAGTTCCTTGAATTTTTCACTGGCCCTGCTTTTTTCCCTAACCTCAATGACATCTCCCACCCTTGCCAGGTAGGAAGGAATATCCACCTTTCTGCCATTAACCAGGAAATGCCCGTGTTTTACAAGCTGTCTTGCTTCTTTCCTGGATTCGCCCAGGCCTATCCTGTATACGATGTTATCAAGCCGGCTTTCCAAAAGCGAAAGCAGGTTTTCTCCGGTTACACCCTTCATTCTCTCGGCCATGTTGAAATATTTCCTGAACTGGCTTTCCATTACTCCGTAATACCTTTTGGCCTTCTGCTTTTCCCTAAGCTGGATGCCGTAACCCGAAACCTTTTTCCTGCCCTGTCCATGCTGACCGGGCACATAGGACCTTCGGTCTATGGCACATTTATCCGAATAACACCTGTCGCCCTTCAGATACAGCTTCATACCTTCTCTACGACACAGTCTGCATACCGGTCCTGTATATCTACCCATTGTTTTTTTCTACACCTCCTGCTATTTGCTTAAACCCGTCTTCTTTTCGGCGGCCTGCATCCGTTGTGGGGTACCGGGGTCAAGTCCTTAATCAGGTTGACTTCCAGCCCCGCAGCCTGAAGTGCCCTGATGGCCGCCTCCCTGCCCGAACCCGGGCCCTTGACATATACTTCAACGCTTCTCAATCCATGTTCCATGGCGTCCTTGGCCGCCGCTTCGGCTGCCATTTGCGCCGCAAAGGGAGTGGATTTCCTTGAACCCCTAAACCCCAGCTTCCCGGAACTTGCCCAGGAAATCGCATTGCCGTGCATATCCGTCAGGGTTACCATGGTATTATTAAAGGTTGATTTAATATGAGCCTGGCCGCGCTCAATATTCTTCTTTTCACGTCTTCTGGTTCTTCTTCTAGGCCTTGCTGCCATTCATTTTACCTCCTTCATTTAAGGTGTGCCCTTACTTTTTGCGCCTGATGCCGACCGTTCTCTTGGGACCCTTTCTGGTTCTGGCATTGTTCTTTGTACCCTGTCCCCTGACAGGCAGACCCCTTCTGTGGCGCAGGCCCCTGTAGGATCCAATGTCAATAAGACGCTTGATATTCATGTTGACCTCTCTTCTGAGGTCTCCTTCCACCTTATAGTCTTTATCAATTATTTCCCTCAGCTTGCTTATCTCCGCCTCGGTCAGGTCCTTAATCCTTGTATCGAAGTTTACTCCTGCTTCCTGCAGTATTTTTCTGGCCCTTGGCCTGCCAATTCCATAGATATAGGTAAGCCCGACTTCCGCTCTCTTGTCCCTGGGTAAGTCTATACCTGCAATTCTTGCCATCTTACTACCACACCTCCTGTATTCTGTTATCCCTGTTTTTGTTTGTGCCTGGGATTTTCACAGATTATCATTACCTTGCCTTTTCTTCTGATTATCTTGCATTTTTCACATATCGGCTTTATTGACGGTTTTACCTTCACTTTTATACCTCCTCAGCTTTTGCCTCTCCATATTATTCTGCCGCGGGTAAGGTCATAGGGAGACAGTTCAATGGTCACCCTGTCCCCGGGTAAAATTCTAATATAGTGCATTCTCAGCTTGCCGGATACATGGGCCAGTATTTTATGACCGTTTTCCAGCTCGACATGAAACATGGCGTTTGGCAGCGCTTCCACAACCCTGCCCTCCACTTCAATAACATCCTTTTTAGCCATAAGGTAATCATACCTCCATTCACCAGATCCTATTTGCTTTCAGGATTAAGGTTTTTCAGGTGCTTTCTCAGTTCGGCGTTTGTAACCTTCCTGCCGTTTTCGAGTTTTTCCGCAATATCCTGTAGTATAATACCGGTTCTGGCCAAATGTTTTACCTTCTTCTTTTTTGGCCGGTCTGTTTTACGCATTTTTCCGTCGGCTATATACGCATAATGCTCTATTGAGCCCACAACTACAAAATATCCGTCCTTGTCCCTGCCAGCCCTTGATCTTACAACCTGGCCAAGCTTTATACCGTTGGTATCCATACCCATATCACCTCCGGCAAACCCGTTATGCGAGGACTCCGGCAATTTGCTCCCAAACCCTTTCTATCTGCTGTGCGCCGTCAATATTTATCAAAAGTCCCCTGCCCGAATAATAATCTATCAAAGGCTGCGTCTGTTCAAGGTATACCGCTATCCTTTTTTCAACCGTCCTCTGTTTGTCGTCCTCCCTCTGGATGAGCTCCTCTCCGCAGGCATCACAGGTCCCGGTACGGTCAGGACGGTTAAATTTCACATGGTAGGTGGCCCCGCACGCGGTGCAGACCCTTCTGCCCACCGCCCTTTCAACCAGTACTTCCCTTGGCACCTCGATGTTTATTATATAATCCAGGGCCATACCCATTTCCTTTAATACTCCGTCCAGGGCAACAGCCTGGGCCGCGGTTCTGGGAAACCCATCAAGCAAAAACCCTTTCTCGCAGTCCTTTTCCACCAGGCGGTCCCTGACTATTTCCACCACAATTTCGTCCGGCACCAGCAGACCCTTGTTCATATATTCCTGGGCTTTAAGCCCCAGGGGTGTACCTTCCTTCAGGTTTTTTCTGAAAATATCTCCGGTGGACACGTGCGGCACCGAAAATCTGTCCACTATCCTGGCAGCCTGGGTCCCCTTGCCGGCACCCGGCGGTCCCATTATTACCAAGCGCACTATAATCATCTCCTATTTAAGAAATCCCTGATAATGCCTCATAAGCATCTGGGCTTCTATCTGTTTCATGGTTTCAAGGGCCACGCCCACAACTATCAGAAGCGCAGTTCCTCCGAAGTAAATCTTCAGACCGGTAAACCTCATAAGTATGACCGGCAGTACCACTATTACAACCAGGAACAAAGCCCCAACCAGCGTAATCCTGTTTAGAACCTTGTTTATATAGTCCACCGTCGGTTTTCCGGGTCTTATACCCGGGACAAACCCGCCGTATTTTTTTAGGTTGTTTGCCACATCTATCGGGTTAAAGGTAACAGCGGTGTAAAAGTACGTGAAAAACACTATAAGGCCCGCTGTAAACAATGTGTGGGAAAACCCGCCCCATGCAAAGTACCTTTCCATGAAGGTGTTGAACCCGCTATCCGGGAAAAACGCCGCTATGGTCTGTGGAAAAGCCAGCAGCGAGGACGCGAATATTACCGGTATAACTCCTGACTGGTTTACCTTTATCGGTATATGGGTGCTTTGCCCGCCGTACATTTTTCTGCCCACAACCCTCTTGGCATACTGTACCGGTATTCTTCTCTGTCCCTCCTGAATAGCCACAACTCCTGCTATTATAAGCACTGCTCCTACTGTAAACAGTACCAGTTCCACGATGTTTGTCGTGCCCACCTGGTAATACTGGTATATGGTCACCAAACCGTCGGGCAGCCTTGAAATTATACCGGCAAATATCAGCAGCGAAATTCCGTTGCCTATACCCTTATCGGTAATTTGCTCCCCAAGCCACATCAAGAAAGCGGTTCCCGCCGTCAGCGTCAGTGCGACTATGGTTACGTTCATCGGCGTGGCGTTATAAAGGGCACCCCTCATACCGAGGCTGAGGCCTATGCTCTGTACCAGCGCAAGTACCACGGTACCGTACCTCGTATACTGTGCAATCTTCTTTCTGCCCTCTTCACCCTCCTTGGCCAGTTCCTCCAGCTTCGGAACGGCTATCGTAAGAAGCTGCATTATAATGGACGCCGTTATATAGGGAGTGATGCTCAGAGCAAATATCGTAAAGTTGCTGAATGCTCCCCCCGAAACCACGTCAAAAAACCCCAGCAGCCCGCCTTTTTGAACTATTTCCTGGATAACCGCAATATTTATCCCCGGAACCGGTATAAAGGCACCTACCCTGAAAACTATCAGCATAGCAATGGTGAAAAGGATCCTTCTTTTTAAATCCGGTATCTTCAGTGCATTTCTCAAAGTTTGAAGCACTCTATATCACCTCAGCCTTTCCTCCTGCAGCTTCAATCCGCTGGGCTGCCGTTTTACTGAATTTATGCGCCTTTACCGTCAGGGGTTTGCCTATCTCTCCGTTCCCCAGTATCTTTACCCGCTCGCCCTGCTTTTTTATGATGCCCGCCTGCGCAAGCAGTTCCGGAGTAACGGTGGAACCTTCCTCGAACATATTGAGCCTTTCCAAATATACTATTGAATATTCTTTTTTGAATATATTTGTAAAACCTCTTTTGGGTATCCTTCTCTGCAGAGGCATCTGGCCTCCCTCAAAACCGGGCCTCACACCACCGCCCGAACGGGCTTTTTGTCCCTTGTGCCCTCTGCCTGCGGTTTTGCCGTGACCCGAGCTCATACCTCTGCCGACCCTCTTGGCTTTTTTCTTAGCGCCTTGCGGGGATTTAAGCTCGTGCAACTTCATAGTGACACCTCCTCAGTTAACTTCTTCAACCTCGACCAGGTGACTTACCTTGTTGACCATGCCCCTTATCTCTGGTGTATCGTCATGTTCCACCACCTGGGAGAGCTTCTTAAGACCCAGGGCCTCAACCGTTGCCTTCTGATCTTTTTTATTGCCAATTGTACTCTTAACCAGTTTAATTTTCAGTTTAGCCAAGGTATATACCCCCTAACCCAAAATCTCTTCCACAATTTTTCCTCTCTGCCTGGCAACCTGCTGGACAGTTTTCAGTTTACCTATCCCCTCCATGGTGGCGTTAACCATATTTTTGGGGTTGTTGGAACCCAGGGATTTGGCCCTTATATCCCTTACCCCCGCACATTCCAATACCGCCCTTACGGGTCCCCCCGCAATTATTCCGGTACCCTCCTTGGCCGGCATAAGTATCACTTTTCCCGCTCCATATCGGCCTATTACTTCATGGGGTATTGTCGTGCCCACCATGGGAACCTTAACCATATTCCTTTTTGCATCCTCTATCGCTTTCCTTATGGCTTCGGGAACCTCAACGGCTTTCCCGGTCCCGACGCCCACTTTGCCTTTTTCGTCTCCTACCACTACCAGCGCACTGAACCTGAAATTCCTTCCGCCTTTAACAACCTTGGTAACCCTGCCTATATGAACAACCTTTTCAACAAGGTCCGGCTTAGACTGTTCGTTATCTCTCGGCCTGTTGTGCATTTATCTCCCTCCTTCTTTTAAAAATTCAAACCGGCCTCCCTGGCTGCATCCGCCAGGGCTTTAATCCTGCCGTGATATTTGTATCCTCCTCTATCAAAAACTATGTCCCTGATACCCTTTTCCAGCGCCCTGCCGGCTATAATCTGCCCCACCGCCGTTGCGGCGTCCACATTGTAACCCTTGTCCGCCTTGTCCTTAACCTCCTTATCCATCGTGGAAACGGACAGAAGAGTTGTGCCGGAATCGTCGTCTATAATCTGGGCGTAAATATGGTTTAGGCTTCTATATACGTTCAACCGCGGCCTGTCGGCAGTACCGTGGATTTTGTTCCTGACCACCCTGTGCCTTTTCTGCCTGGCCTCGTTTCTAATCATTTTTTTCTGCAAGGTTTTTCACTCCCTTCCTACCTATTTACCCGTTTTGCCCACCTTACGTCTTATGCGTTCGTCAATGTATTTTATTCCTTTGCCTTTGTACGGCT
Source organism: uncultured Clostridium sp. (assembly GCA_964529035.1). Taxonomy (GTDB): domain Bacteria; phylum Bacillota; class Clostridia; order Ch29; family Ch29; genus CAZGUG01. The sequence goes on along the minus strand of CAZGUG010000036.1, from coordinate 7,761 downwards.
CGGGCTCCCTCACGCTTCGTATCTTTGCGGCATAGTTTCCGACCTGCTGTTTATCAATGCCCTTGACAAGAACCTTGTTCCCGTCCACTTCAACGCTTATCCCTTCCGGGTCAGTCATTTCAACGGGGTGGGAATACCCTACGTTCAAAACCAGCTTCTTGCCCTGCTTCTGTGCCCTGTACCCGACTCCGTTTATCTCAAGGGTCTTCTGGTATCCCTTTGTGACTCCCTCCACCATGTTTGCTATAAGTGACCTGGTCAGTCCGTGGAGTGATTTGTGATACTTGTTGTCGGAGGGTCTTTTTACGATTATTTTATTGTCTTCCTTCTCAAGTATAATGCTTTTGTGCATCCTTCGTTCCATTTTACCCAACGGGCCCTTCACCTTAACTAGGTTTCCCTCTCCTATTTCCACTTCGACACCGCTGGGTATATCTATCGGTAATTTGCCTATTCTGGACATTGTAACACCTCCTATTAACTACCATATATAACAGATAACCTCTCCCCCGACGTTTTCCTTCCGGGCCTGGGCATCCGTCATTAGGCCCCTGGACGTGGATATAACAGCAATGCCAAGTCCCCCCAGCACCTTCGGGATTTCGTCCTTGTTAACATATACCCTAAGTCCCGGCTTTGATATCCTCTTAAGGCCGCTTATCACCTTTTCCTGTCCGGGTCCGTATTTCAAACTCATTTTTATTATCCCCTGTTTCCCGTCGTCCTTGACTTCATATCCGTTTATAAAACCCTCATCAAGCAGTATTTTTGCGATAGCCTTTTTCATATTCGATGCCGGAATATCAACCTGACCTTGTTTTACAGTGGTGGCATTTCTGATACGTGTCAGCATATCGGCAATGGGGTCAGTCATAACCATGTATCTCTACCTCCTTCCATATATAAAGCCTTACCAGCTAGCTTTCTTAACGCCCGGTATTTCTCCTTTATAGGCCAGTTCCCTGAAACAGATACGGCATATGCCGAACTTTCTCAGGTATGCATGGGGCCTTCCGCATATTCTGCATCTATTATAAGCCCTGCTACTGTATTTGGGCGTTCTTCTCTGTTTGGCTATCATTGATTTTTTCGCCATATATTCTCCCTCCTTATTTTTTTCTGAACGGAACTCCCATTATCCTCAAAAGTTCCCGCGCTTCTTCGTCGGTTTTGGCAGTGGTGACTATTATTACGTCCATGCCTCTTATCTTTTCAATTTTGTCGTAGTCTATTTCCGGAAAAATAAGCTGTTCCTTTATACCAAGGGCAAAGTTGCCCCTTCCGTCAAAGGCGTCCGGGGATATTCCCCTGAAGTCCCTGACCCTCGGAAGGGCTATATTGAACAGCTTATCAAGAAACTCATGCATTCTGGTGCCCCTTAGGGTTACCTTGCAGCCGATTGGCATTCCGGCACGTATCTTGAAAGCGGCCACAGATTTTTTCGCCCTTGTTATTACCGGCTTCTGGCCGCTTATAACCGTCAGATCGTTAACCGCTCCCTCAAGAGCCTTTGCGTTCTCCTTGGCCTCGCCAACCCTCATGTTGATAATCACCTTTACAATCCTTGGAGCATCCATAATATTTTTATACCCGAATCTGTCCATAAGAGCGGGCACCGCTTCATTGTAATACTTTTCTAAAAGCCTTGACATCCGGCTACCTCCTTTCGCCAACTACTTCATTTATCAAGGGTTTCCCCGCAGGTTCTGCAGTATCTTACCTTGCTGCCGTCCTTTAATATTTTTCTGCCGGTCCTTCTTCCTTTTTTACACTTCGGGCAATACAAAAGCACGTTGGAGACGTGTAAAGGGCCCTCCTGATGGATTATTCCGCCCTGCTGCATCTGACGGGTGGGTTTCACATGTTTTGTGAGCATATTAACACCCTCAACAATAACGCGTTTGTCCTTTGGAAAGGCTGTCAGCACTTTGCCTGTTTTGCCCTTGTCTTTTCCTGCGATCAGCTGCACCGTATCTCCCTTTTTAACATGCATCCTGGTTTTTTCTTTCAAAACAGCCACCTCCTCCATTAAAGCACTTCGGGCGCAAGAGAAACTATTTTCATAAAGTCCTTTTCCCTGAGCTCCCTGGCAACCGGCCCAAATATCCTTGTTCCCCTTGGTTGCTTGTCTTCTTTTATTATCACCGCAGCGTTTTCATCAAACCTTATAATGCTGCCGTCAATTCTCTTTACTCCTCTCGTGGTTCTCACCACTACAGCCCTGACAACGTCTCCTTTTTTGACAACACCGCCGGGCGTTGCGTCTTTGACGCTGGCCACTATAATATCTCCCACATTGGCATACCTTTTTCCTGATCCCCCAAGAACCCTGATACAAAGCAGCTCTTTGGCCCCGGAATTATCAGCCACTTTCAGACGGGATTCAGACTGTATCATCGGAAATACCTCCTTCCGGCAAACGTAATTAGTTATCGTGCCTTTTCTATTATCTCAACAAGTCTCCATCTCTTTCCCTTGCTCAAAGGCCGGGTCTCCATAATTTTTACCTTGTCCCCTGTCGAACACTCATTGTTCTCGTCATGGGCCTTGAATTTTGTTGTACGTTTTATTGTTTTACCATAAAGAGGGTGTCTGACCAAAGTCTCCACCGCCACTACTATGGTTTTATCCATCTTATCGCTAACCACTTTTCCTACTCGGGTTTTTCTTATGCCCCGTGTCATGCATCAATTACCTCCTTCCCCAAAGGCACTAGGCCTTGGCCTTCTTCAGTTCTCTTTCACGCATTACCGTCTTTATTCTGGCTATGGATTTCCTTACATGTTTTATTCTCATGGGGTTATCCAACTGTCCTGTAGCAAGCTGAAATCTGAGGTTGAAAAGTTCCCCTTTAAGTTCCTGTTCCTTCTTTTCCAATTCCTGCTCGGTCATTTCCCTAACCTCTTTAGCTTTCATTTGCTTCACCACCCACTTCTTCACGTTTTACAAATTTACATTTAATAGGCAGTTTGTGCATGGCCAGTCGCATTGCTTCCCTAGCGGTCTCTTCGGCTACTCCGGATATCTCGAACATAACCCTTCCGGGCTTCACAACCGCAACCCAGTATTCCGGCGCACCTTTACCCGAGCCCATCCTGGTCTCGGCGGGTTTTTGTGTCACCGGCTTATCGGGGAATATTTTTATCCAGACCTTTCCGCCTCGTTTTATATACCTAGTCATTGCTATCCTTGCGGCTTCGATCTGGTTGGAAGTTATCCAACCGGGTTCAACGGCCTGCAGTCCAAACTGGCCGTATGATATTGCATTGCCGCGGGATGCTTTTCCTTTCATTTTCCCCCGCTGAACCTTTCGGCGTTTAACTCTTTTAGGTATCAACATTGGTCTTCCTCCTCTCTTACGGGTCCCTATTTTTCGCTTCTGGCCTTACCCAGGATTTCTCCCTTGTATATCCAGACCTTCACGCCAATCTTTCCGTACGTGGTATCGGCCTCCGCAAAACCATAGTCTATATCCGCCCTGAGGGTTTGCAGAGGAATGGTACCTTCGCTGTATCTCTCGCTTCGCGCGATTTCAGCCCCGCCCAGCCGACCGGATGCCATGGTCTTTATACCCTTTGCACCGGCGCGCATGGTGCGCTGTATCGACTGTTTCATTGCCCTTCTGAAGGAAATCCTTCTTACAAGCTGGGACGCAATGTTTTCCGCAACCAACTGGGCATCCAGTTCGGGGACCTTTATCTCAATTATATTGATGAATACATTTTTCCCCGTCATTTTTTCCAGTTCTTTTTTTAAATCCTCTACCCCCGATCCGCCCTTGCCAATTACCATTCCCGGCTTGGCGGTGTAGATGGTTACCTTAACCCTGTTGGCGGCCCGCTCTATTTCAATATTGGAAACACCGGAGGTAAAAAACTTGTTCTTGACATGTTTTCTTATTCGTTTATCCTCTATCAGAAGGTCGGCGAAATCCTTTTTGTTGGAGTACCACTTTGAATTCCAGTCTTTTATTACACCGACTCTGAGTCCATGGGGATTTACTTTTTGACCCACTAACTCTCCCTCCTCCTATTCTTTTTCCTTCAGTACCACCGATATATGGGTACTTCTTTTGCGTATCAAATTCGCCCTGCCCTGGGCCCTTGCCTTGTACCGCTTCATGGTCGGCCCCTGGTTTGCATAAATTTTATCAATATACAGACTGTCCCTGACCATATCGTGGTTGTTTTCAGCGTTGGCCGCAGCGGACTTCAGCAGTTTTTCGGTAATTCTCGCACCCTTGTTGGGCAGGTACTTCAAAACGGCCATAGCTTCATCTATGCTTTTACCCCTTATAAGATCCAGCACCACTTCCACCTTCCGGGGTGATATCCTGACATGTCTCACATGTGCTTTCGCTTCCACAGCTAAATCCTCCTTCCCATCTACTTGAGCGCCGTCGACCTCTCGGTATGGGACCCGTGTCCCCTGAAGGTCCTGGTTGGCGCAAACTCTCCCAATTTATGCCCTACCATTTCTTCGGTTATATATATTGGAACATGCTTTCTTCCGTCATGTACCGCTATGGTATGACCTACCATCTGCGGAAATATGGTTGATGCCCTCGACCAGGTCTTCAGGACTTTCTTTTCGTTCTTTTTGTTCATCTCTTCGATTCTTTTCAGGAGCTTGGGCTGGACATAGGGTCCTTTTTTTAGTGACCTTCCCATAAACAATACTTCCTCCTTTCTAGTTCTTACGCCGCTTAACGATATATTTGTCGCTGGCTTTGTTCTTTTTCCTTGTCTTGTATCCAATGCTGGGTTTGCCCCACGGAGTAACCGGAGCCGGCCTTCCCACCGGAGCCTTTCCTTCACCGCCGCCGTGCGGGTGGTCAACCGGGTTCATTGCGGAACCTCTGACGGTGGGCCTAATACCTAAGTTTCTTCTCCTGCCGGCCTTGCCCATTGTAACATTCTCATGGTCTAGATTCCCCACCTGGCCGACGGTAGCACGGCATTCGTGCCTTACCATCCTGACTTCTCCGGACGGAAGCTTCACCTGTGCGTATCCTCCCTCTTTGGCCATCAGCTGTGCGGAATTACCGGCGGCTCTTACCAGTTGTGCGCCTTTCCCGGGCTTCAGCTCTATATTGTGTATTATGGTGCCCACCGGAATGCTGGAAAGGGGCAGTGCGTTACCGGGTTTAATATCGGCATCTTCACCGGATATCACGATATCCCCCACCTTCAGTCCAACCGGGGCAATTATATAGCGCTTCTCTCCGTCCGCATAGTGTAAAAGCGCAATGTTCGCACTTCTGTTCGGGTCGTATTCAATGGTTGCGACCTTTGCCGCTATTCCGTCCTTGTTCCTTTTAAAATCTATAATCCTGTATTTTCTTTTATTCCCGCCCCCTCTGTGACGTACCGTAATCCTGCCGTGTACGTTCCTGCCGCCGGATTTTTTCAAATCCGTTACAAGGGATTTTTCGGGTTTGTCGGTGGTAATGTCCGAATAATCCAAAACCGTCATGTGTCTTATCCCCGGCGAGGTAGGCCTGTATTTTTTGACTGCCATAACTTCTCCCTCCTTACATTTACATGCCTTCGAAGAATTCTATCTTTTTGCTGTCTTCCGTAAGCTTTACAAAGGCCTTTTTCCAGCTTGCCTTTCTGCCCACATTCCTACCCATTCTTCTCATCTTTCCCATATAGTTTACGACGTTAACCTTTTCCACTCTTACTCCGAAAAGCTCTTCCACCGCCTTTTTAATCTCTATCTTGTTGGCGGATTTGTCCACCATAAAGGTGTACTTGTTTTCTTCCATATCCCTCATACTTCTCTCTGTTATAATCGGTCTGAGTACTATGTCCTGGGCAGCTTTCATTTGCCATACACCTCCTCAACCGCTTCCACCGCTTGTTTGGTTATAACAAAGGTATCATACTTTAATATGTCGTATACATTAAGAGTCCCGGCAAGGGTCATCTTCGCACCCGGCAGATTCCTCACGGATTTTTCCACCGCCTGGTCACTGTCCTTCAAAACTATTAAAGCCTTTTTTTCAACATTAAGGTTTTTAAGCATTTCATCTATCAGCTTGGTCTTTGGTTTTTCAATCTTAAGTTCGTCAAGCACAATAATTTCATTGCCTTTAGCCTTAAGGCTGAGGGCGGACAGCATCGCCTGCCTGCGCATTTTTTTAGGCAGTTTCTGCGAATAGTCCCTCGGCTTGGGTGCAAAAACCACTCCTCCCCCTGTCCACTGTGGGGAACGTATACTGCCGTGCCTTGCCCTTCCCGTTCCTTTCTGTCTCCAGGGTTTCCTGCCGCCGCCTCTGACTTCGGCCCTGGTCTTTGCGGACTGGGTTCCCTGTCTCTGGTTTGCCAGATATACTTGCACTGCTTGGTGCAGTAAAGGTTCATTTACCTGGACGCCGAAAACCTCGTCCTTGAGTTCTATATCTCCCACCTGTTGTCCGTCAATATTAAAAACCGCTACTTTAGGCATAATCTTTCCTCCCTTCTACAAACCTTCTTATGCTTTAACAGATTCCTTGATAACCAGCAGGCTACCCTTCGGTCCCGGTACGGCACCCTTCAAAAGCAGAAGATTGTGCTCGGTGTCCACTTTGACCACCCTGAGGTTCTGTACCGTAACCCTTTCTCCGCCCATACGGCCCGGCATATGTTTGCCCTTAAAGGTCCTTGACGGAGAGCTGGAGCCGCCCATCGAGCCTACACCCCTGTGATACTTTGAGCCGTGGGTCATGGGGCCGCGGTGCTGCTTCCATCTTTTAATCACACCCTGGAATCCTTTTCCCTTGGAAGTACCAGCCACGTCCACCTTATCGCCGGCTTTGAATATGTCAGCCTTTATTTCTTGCCCGATTTCGTAGCTTTCCGGGTCATCCACCCTCATTTCCCTCAAAAACTTTTTATACTCCACGCCGGACTTGTCAAAATGGCCCTTTGTAGGCTTGTTTGCCCTGTTCTGCTTCAAATCCCCAAAGCCCACCTGGACCGCCGAATACCCGTCACTGTCAACCGTCTTCTTCTGTATCACCTTGACAGGTCCTGCCTGTATAACAGTAACCGGAATAATATTACCATCCTCGTCAAACACCTGGGTCATGCCCAGTTTCTTTCCCAAAATTCCTTTCGTCATTTACGTACACCTCCAGAACTTATTAGCGGATTATCCCTATACCGGGACAATCATAACAGCTTACAGCTTAATCTCTATATCTACACCGGCGGGCAAATCAAGCCGCATCAGCGCATCTACCGTCTTTGGATTGGGACTGTGGATGTCAATAAGCCTTTTGTGAGTCCTTATTTCGAACTGTTCCCTGGAATCCTTGTGCTTGTGCGGACTCCTGAGGATTGTCACAATATCCTTTTCGGTAGGCAGTGGTATAGGTCCCGATACTTTTGCACCGGTCTTTTTGGCCGTCTCGACTATTTTAACCGCAGACTGGTCAAGAGCCGAGTGGTCAAAGGCCTTAAGCCTTATCCTGATTTTTTGTTTTGCCATTAAGATTCCCTCCTTAAAATCGCACGTATTTGTTAACGCGCAACCGGGTTCTATATACACTCATCCGGGCGTTCAGTAATTTTTTTTAAAATTAAGCGCATACAAAACCCAAGTCGCCCCATTCTTGATGTGGACATACTCCATGGAAATTTCCCGTATCCTACCGGCAACCTTCCATATCATCGCATCCTAACTGCAACTCCTATATTCTATAATAACAATTAAAAAATATCAATATCAAATTTCAAACACAACCACTCCAAACACCGGCGAAACACCAGG
>CAZGUG010000035.1:0-20667 GCA_964529035.1 uncultured Clostridium sp. | reverse complement strand
GTAAGTGCAGTAATGCATTAAGCTGACCGGTACTAATAGACCGAGGTCTTGACCTTAATGAAAGGGGACACACCGCTGCTAAAGGGTATTCCTTGCTGCGGAATGTCCCCGATTGATAGACGTTGGAGCAGGGACACACCTCTACAGAGGGTATGTCTCTGTAGCCGAGGAATGTCCCCGATTGAAATTCGCTGTGCAGCTTTGAAAGTGCAACTAAACCCGGTGGCAATGGCGGAGGGGTAACACCGGTTCCCATTCCGAACACACAGGTAAAGTCCTCCAGCGCTGATGGTACTTAGGTGGAGACGCCTTGGGAGAGTAAGTCGCTGCCGGGTTTAACTTATAATGCGTTCCTCAGTAGCTCAACGGTGGAGCACTCGGCTGTTAACCGAGGGGCTGCTGGTTCGAATCCAGCCTGAGGAGCCATTTTTATTTTTTGCGAAGCAAAATGAAGGAAATTACGCCGCAAGTGTAGAATAATTAGCGGAACATAAAAAAAGAACTTACGTCTAACATACAGATTGACACGTTTAAAGCGGCGGGGAGTGATTGAAGTGATTGAATTGAGAAACAGGGGCCTTATTACAGTATTAACAGCACTGATGTTATCTACACTAAGCGTTACGGTACAGGCGACAGAGCCGACTGAAACCTGGAGCCATGACATGTCATCCTACGGTAGTTCATATACTACTATTTTGGACGGAAAACTGGAATTCATTCTTATGGACGGCTGGATTCTGACAAGAACCGGCGGTGGAGAATACATCATAACCAAAGAAATAGACGGAGAGATAAAAGAAATAGGCGGAATCGAGGTGCTGGGCAGAGAGAAAAACGATTCGCCAAACAAAATTTTTACAAGTCTGAGGGACAGCGGTGGCAGCTATATTCTTATAGAGGACCTGTTGTTAGAAAAGCAAAACCACAGTCAGTATCACATAAAATGGATAAAGGACAAAAAATACTATACTGATATTTATATTATGGGTAGTGACGCGTCCTCATATCATATTACCCTTATGTCAGAGCTTGAATATTTTGAGCGGGCATATCAGGAGTTTGAGGATTTCCTGGCAACTCTCAATATAAAAGAGCATACAGAAAACACCGGATATAAAGGCTATTACAACAACATTGACAAGTATATGGTTTATCTGCCCGAAGAATGGCAGGTCGACAACAGCCGTGAGTTTGCAGGCACGACTTTTACCGGACAGGGTACAGGGAAACTTTTTATATACAAACAGCCGTTGAACGGAAGATCGCCCGATGAATACATATGGTACAGCAATAAAAAAATATCTGAAGGCGCGGCTTTAATAGAGGAATTATTCAAAAGAGACAAACAGCAGGAGGACGGCAGCCGCGTGGCGGAGTACATGTGGAGAAGGCCGAAGATTAAAACAATTGAGCAGGATTTTAATTACTACTATGAAATGCATGTAATCCCCCAAGGGGAAAACTATGTATATACTTATATGATAAAGACTGACAATAAAAATATGGAAAAGGCCTTTGCAAACTATTATTCTATTCTTAACAGCTTTACCCATATTGACTATAATATAACGGCATTTACAGAAAAAAAAGTACCCGCCGATGAAGGTATGGAAATATTATTGGAAGGGAATAAAACAAGCCTGTCCATACCAGGGAACAAAACACTTTGGGGAATTTTCAGCGAGCATGTCCCGGGTAATTACCTGTACGACCTTAAAAAGGCCGAAGCCAATCTGGGACACAGGTTTGATTTTGTAATGACATATTCCTCCTTTAATACGGAATTTCCGAAAAAGGATGCCCGGGAAGTTTATGCTGACGGAAGAATCATGATGCTGACCCTGCAGCCATGGATTGAAGGGAATCTGGATGAGATTATGATACCCGGTATTGTATCCGGAGATTACGACGATTATATAAAGAGATGGGCCAATGAGGTCAAGGAGCTCGGAGAGCCGGTGTTCTTCCGGTTTGCCAATGAGATGAACGGAGACTGGGACCCGTGGTGTACCTGGTTTTACGGAAAGGACCAGGACCTGTTTACAGAGGCCTGGAAAAGAGTATACAACCTGTTTGAAGAAGCGGGAGCCGATAATGCATACTTTGTATGGAATCCCCATGACAGGTCCTTTCCCGATTTTAGCTGGAACAATCCCCATTTATACTACCCCGGGGATGAATATGTTGACTGGATAGGCCTTACAGGTTATAACAACGGTGTAAGTCACGGCGGTGACGAATGGAGAGATTTTGATACAATATATAAAGATATATATTATGAATACCTGACGCTTTATCCGGACAAACCCTTTATGATAACGGAATTTGCATCCAATGAAGTAGGTGGAGACAAAGCTGTATGGATACAGGATGCGTTCAACAAACTGGCTTACGGTTATCCGAGGATTAAAGTAGCCGTGTGGTTTAACCAGGTTGACGGCAGGTGGGAATACCCAATAGATTCATCAATTGAAGCAAAATTGGCATTTAAAAATGGATTAAAGCTAAGAAGGTTTGATATGGAAGCCATTAAAAAATAGCAGGCCCACCGGGTCTGTTATTTTTTGTGGACTTTTTCCTTTGTGTTATTGACTATTTTAACAATGTCCATATAGGCTTTTCGGCTTCCCCACAGAACTATCGGTCTGCCTACCGCAATCGTGTTAAGCCTCCTGGAAAGAAAACCGCCGATTTTCATAGTAGTGTTTACCGCTTCCGAAACATTGATCAAAACTACCTCATTCCCGCTGCCGTTAATTATCAGGCATAAATCCCTGAGGGCCCTTATTATTATGTCACCGGAGAACTGGCGGCTTAAGGTATATATATCATTTCCATACTCGTCAATTCCTCTGTGAATGATACGTCCGTAGTGTTCCCTGGTTGTATTGTCAAAATACGGTATACTTAGAATTTCCACAGCCGTGGCTACCCTTTTTCTGGGCAGTAGACCCAGGTGTATTGCGGAAGCAATTGCCGATGAATGAGCACCCCCAACACAGTGATATATTATATGCATTACCAAACCTCCGGGTATAATCTGTCCTTATAATGTTTCCCAATTATATTTTATTTATAATTTGCCCTTTCCGGGTTTTGTTTTGCTAATCGGGTATGATATAATTAAGCCAGGAAAACCAAATCGAAAGGGGAGATTGCCTATGCTTTTCAGAAATTGCGCCGGCGGTGTGGTCTTCAACAAAGATAAGGTACTCATTCTCAAAAATCACAAGGACGAATGGGTACTGCCTAAGGGAGCAATAAGAAACGGGCACATTTCAGTGGAAACGGCAAAATCAAGGGTTAAGAAAGAGGCAGGGGTTGAAGCGGAGGTCGTATCGCCGGCGGGTGAAACAAGTTATGAATTCTATTCCATAAGTCGTCAAAAACCTGTCTGTAATAAGATCACCTGGTTCATAATGAAGACAAATAATGGCAGTGCAAGCGTGAACAAAGATGAGGGTTTCAAAGGGGCAGGTTTTTTCCCGATAGAAGAGGCAATTGAGAAGATTACTTACAGCCAGGACAAATCATTGGTCAGCTTATCCTATAAGAAGTATAAAAGATTGTGCAGTGACAATATCTAGCAGGGATTATTTCATTACCCATTAAGGTTGGAGGGATAATCTTATTTAATATACGGACATGGAGGAAAAGTTTATGGACCAACTGGTTTCTAATATGCTAAAGGAAAAAGTTTGGGCAGTTGTGGGCGCATCGGCAAACCCGCAGAAGTACGGGTATAAAGTTTATAAAAGACTGCTGGCGGAAGGGTACAATACCTTTGCGGTGAACCCAAACTGTATAGAAATAGAGGGTGATCCCTGCTACAACAATCTAAGGGATCTGCCCGAACTGCCCGGCGCAGTAAGCGTAATAGTGCCTCCTGCAGTGGGGCTGGATGTTTTGGAACAGGCGGCGCAGCAGGGTATAAAAAGGTTGTGGTTCCAGCCCGGTGCCGAGAGTAATGAAATAATTAAAAAGGCATACGGATTGAATTTGGAAATTGCATACAACAGGTGCGTTTTGGTGGAACTGGGATAGGGTATTATTCTGGTTCTTTTTTGCAGAAGATTTCTACGGTACCCATAAAAAACAGGAAAATACCAAAAAGCTTGGAAAGAATATCGGATGGCAGTCTTACGGCAAAAACAGAACCAATCAGTGCCCCGGCAAGGCCGGCAATTATCAAAACCGGAGAGTAACCGGTATGCAGGTTATTTTTCCTGTAATGAATAATGAGCGCTACAGCTGCAACGGGTATAAAGCTTATCAGGTTTATACTCTGGGCTATATGCTGCCTGGAACCGGCAAAAATAATCAGGGCGGGGATGAGCAGTACTCCTCCGCCAATCCCCATGGCTCCAATTATTCCCGAAAGCAGTCCAATAAAAACCAGTAACAGTCAAAACACCATCCTTACAGCCGTTATTATCATAAATATACCGAAGGCCTTTCTTAAGACAGAAGCAGGGATTCTGTTTAGCAGTTTCGCTCCGATAAGGCTGCCCGCAATACCCCCGGAAACCACCCTCAGGGTGGTGGGCCAGTCGATGTAACTGCTTCTGTAATACACAATTGTACTTAGTATTGTAAGTGGCAGTATGACCATAATTGCCGTGGCATGGGCCTTATGCTCCTTTAGCCCCATAACAAAAACCATGCCGGGAACCAGAATGGTACCTCCTCCGGAGCCGAACAGACCGTTGCATATTCCCGTAAACAAGCCTATTAGTACCAGTTTTACGGTCATTTGCTCCTCCTGTGTTTATAGTATCATTATCTAATTTTTCCATCCCGAACTAAAATATTCACAGCACAAACCAACTCTTTACCAAACAAAAAGAGTGTGTTAATATACCTATAAATACACTCTGCAGAGGTGAAAACATGACTGAAAAGGGAGAAGAAAACATAAAAATAAAGAGAACTGTGGAATGGCTGACTGAAAAAGTCAAAGAAAGCAAGACAAAGGGACTGCTGGTGGGTGTGTCGGGAGGAGTGGATTCCGCAGTGGTGGCTTTTTTGATTAAAAAAGCACTGCCGGAGGATTCAATGGGTATAATCATGCCCTGCGACAGCAGCAAAACCGATATGGAGGATGCGTGGGAAGTGGTGAGGGCCTGCGGTATAAAGGCTGTGGAGATTGATTTGACAGCAGTTCACGAAACCCTGACTAGGAGGGTGTTTGCAGAGACTTCAGATATAAGGGATATTGACGGTGACTATGGCAGGATGGCCCGGGCGAACTTAAAGGCAAGGCTCAGGATGAGTACATTATACGCAGTTGCAAATTCAATGAATTATCTGGTGGTTGGTACCGACAACGAAGCAGAGACCTATGTGGGATATTTTACAAAATATGGAGATGGGGGAGTGGATCTGCTACCCATTGCGCATATCAAAAAAAGGGAAGTAAGGGAATGGGGAAGGATTCTCGGAGTTCCGGACAGGATAATCCAAAAGACACCTACTGCAGGTTTGTGGGAAGGACAGACCGACGAAAAGGAAATGGGTACCACCTATGACATGGTTGACGGTTTTTTAGAGGGCAAAGCCATACCTGAAAAGGACAAAAAAATTATTGAAAGACTGCACCGGGTATCAGAACACAAAAGGAATATACCCCCCAGCCCTCCAAGGGAATGGTATGAATGATTGAACCGGCTTGATGTTTATGCTAGAATATCTGTGGAGGTGAAAGCCTATGGCTGGACATTCAAAATGGGCTAATATACAGCACAGAAAAGGCAGACAGGATGCAAAAAGGGGTAAAATTTTCACTAAACTGGGAAGGGCGATATCGGTAGCCGCCAAGGAGGGAGGAAGTGATCCCGATACCAATTCGGTTTTAAGGGATGCCATAACAAAGGCAAGGGCCCAGAATATGCCGAACGACACTATAGAAAGGGCTGTTAAAAGGGGAGCGGGGGAACTGGGAGATGCTGACTACCAGCAGGTTACCTATGAGGGTTATGGCCCCGGAGGGGTTGCAGTCATTGTGGAAGCCCTTACCGATAACAGGAACCGGACGGCCGGAGATGTGCGGCATGCCTTTGACAAAAATGGTGGCAATTTGGGTACCAAAGGCTGTGTATCCTACCTGTTTGAAAAAAAAGGTCAGATAATTATAGAGAAATCCGGGGGAATCGATGATGAACAGGTTATGATGATGGCAATAGACGGAGGTGCGGAAGATGTGGAGATTGAAGAGGAAGGCTATGGAATTATTACCGCACCGGAGGATTTTGGTGAAGTCCTTGATACAATACAGAAAAACGGCTTAAGCCCTGTGGCGGCGGAAGTAGCCATGGTACCCAATACGAACGTTACACTGAACGGGTCAGAGGATATCAAACTAATGAACAGGCTTATAGATATGCTGGAGGACAACGATGATGTACAAAACGTATATCACAACTGGGACGAACCCGAAGACATGTAGATAAGGACTTGGGCAGGGCAAACCTTCTGAACGCCTTATATGGCAGTTGGAAGGTTTTTTAAAAGAGTTAAACATAATTGGATGCCGTGATTTTCTTAAATACTTGCCAATACTGACACGCAAAAATAAAACAAAACCGGTTAAACATAACTGGAGTGAAAACTGACCATGCTTAAAGGCTTTGAAAGATACCTGCTTGACCAGGAGAAGAGCACCAATACAATTAAGAGCTATGTAGGGCATGCGGCTTGCTTTGTTAAATGGCATACCGGCTTTTTCGGGGGCGGCCCGAAAAAGCTACGGAGGATTGCTGTACTGGACTATCTGAGTTATTTGAGAAGTGTAAAAAATGCCACACCCAAGACGATAAACGCAAAGGTGTGTGCAATGATTAAACTGAACGAGTTTTTGATAGAAAAAGGCGTTCAGGATAGAATTGTGGTAAGCAAAAAAGACAGGATGGAGCAAAAGCGCGAAGAGCCTAACACGGATGTAATCACACCGGCGGAAGTTGAAGATTTCCTCAGAAGGATACATGAGCATGAGATCAACCGGGATTATGCTTTGGTAACTGTTTTAGCCTATGCCGGGTTAAGGATATCCGAAGCACTGGACCTAAGGGTGAGTGATATAGATTTTGCGGGGAAAACCCTGGTGGCAAACGGCGGGACCAATAGAAAACAAGTAAGGGTACCGATGGATGACAGGGTCAGAGATGCCGTTTGTAAATACATTAATGAAAGGAAAGTTTCCAAGGACAGCAGCGAATACCTGTTCAAAAGCAGGCAGGGGGAAAGACTTAACAGAACCAGGGTCAACCAGATTTTCAATAAACACAGCGACTGCTTAACGCCCAGCAAACTGCGTGGATTCTGTTATACCAACAACATGAAAAAAAAAGGCAGCGTTTCAAAGACCGGAGGTTAAATCTAAAGCCGACTGTACAATGCATTGGTTTCATTGTACCAAACCTTCATTAATATGTAAAATATGCTAATATACTAAGATTATCCTCCGTATTTTACCATCAGTCTCTTTATTTTATGAATTATCTTTATTTTTTTGACTGGACAATTTCCGGGCTTTGGTATAACATATATGAAAGGTGTTTTATTAATACTATTAATTATTAAAGGAGGGAATTATTTAATGCAACAAACTGAAAAGAAGCAGAGAGAAAGTTGGGGATCAAAATTCGGCTTCATAATGGCGGCAGCCGGTTCGGCGGTTGGCCTTGGCAACATCTGGAGATTCCCTTACCTGGCCGGTGCTAACGGCGGCGGCGCATTCCTAGTCATTTATCTGTTATGTATTGTTTTTGTCGGTCTCAGCATTATGATTGCAGAGTTTGCCGTAGGAAGAAGAACCGGTCTGGCAGCAGTCGGCGCTTACAAGTCCCAGAACAAGAACTGGACCTTTGCAGGAGCGTTGGGAGTTCTAAGCGGATTCTTCATTATGGGCTTCTATCCGGTAGTCGGCGGTTGGTCGCTGGCCTATGTTCTTAAGTCTGTTACCGGACTTCTTGCCGCTCCCGAAGCAATAGGTGATGTTTTCGGAGCCTTCATAACCGCTTCGGCAGAGCCGCTGGTATGGATGATTATTTATCTGGCAATCAACCTGGTAATAGTTGCCAAGGGTGTTGCAGGCGGCATAGAGAAAGCCGGTAAAGTGCTGATGCCCACACTGTTTGTACTTCTCATATTCATAATCTTCAGAAGCATAAGTCTTCCGGGTGCAGCAGCAGGGCTTTCGTTCCTGTTCAAACCCGACTGGTCACTGGTAACGGGTCAGACAGTCCTGGCAGCACTGGGACAGTCCTTCTTCACTCTAAGCCTTGGTATGGGCTGTATGATCACATACGGCAGCTACCTGAGCAAGAAAGAAGAGCTCCCCGGCAACGCCTTGACAGTAACCGGGCTGGATACCCTTGTTGCTATCATGGCCGGTTTGGCAATATTCCCGGCACTGTTTGCATTCGGAATGGAACCCACCCAGGGCCCCGGTCTTGTATTTGTGGTAGTACCGACAATATTTGCCCAGATGGGCGGTATTGGAGTTCTGTTCTCGGTGATATTCTTCACGGCACTTACCGTTGCGGCTCTTACTTCCTCGCTGTCACTGCTTGAGGTTGTTGTTGCCTACCTGATAGACGAGAAGGGAATGGCAAGGAGACCTGCAACCTACCTCAGCTCTGGTATCATGGCGGTAATGTGTATTCTTTCTTCACTGTCGATGGGAACCCTTGCCGGTGTCAAACTGTTCGGAGTTGGATTCTTTGACTTCTTCGACATACTCACCGACAAGATATTCCTGGCAATCGGCGGAATGCTGCTGGCAATCTTTGTAGGCTGGTTTATGAAGAAGGAAGACCTCAAGGATGAGCTTACAAACGGCGGAACGGTCGCATTCGGGCTGTTTGAACTGTGGTATGCCCTGATTAAGTACGTAATACCGGTTATAATAGCCGTGGTTGCTGTAATGGGTATTGCCGCTATAGAACAAACAAGCCTGATGATATTCGGAATTGTTATAATACTGGTACTTGCAGTATTCTCGAAGAAACTATAAAGACTGAATTTGTATAATATTAAGGGTCTGGCCTAAGGGTGCCAGGCCCTTAATTTATGAATAGAATCATAAAAATTGGAAATAATACCTCCAGAAAGGTTAGGGAGGTATTTTGTGTGAAGAGTTTGTATTCGGTCAAGAAGATTGCCCTGGTGTGTTCGGTGGTCCTTGTGGCAGCCTTTGGTATAGGCTACCTGGTTACCTATGAAAAAAATCCTGACGGGATGCAGAGACCGGATGCAGCGGAAACGGTTGATGAGAGTACACGGCGGGATATCGGTGATGATACAGTGGCAGATTATGTTTCCAGGCCCAAAACCACCGCAGCTACCAGGCTTATATTCAAAAGTTATTATTCGCAGTGCGGGCATACTGTGGTTGAACGGCGGGAAATACCGGGCTCCATGGTGGGTTTGAGCGAGGATTTAATACTGAAGCAATACCCCGGTTGGGAAGTGGAAAAGTTTGAAACCGACGAAATTATTCTATACAGGCAGGTAGCCGGTGCATGCCCGGGGCATTATATACTTAAAGAGGAGAATGGTTATATTGCCATTTACGAGACGGTTGACGGCGGCAGGGAACTTATGATTGATATTACCGATATACCCGTTTCCATACTGAGGTTCAGGGACCAGCAGAGGTTAAGGGAAGGCATGCTGCTTGACAGTATGGAAGAAGTAAACCGATACCTGGAGGATCTGGGCAGTTAATGTTTTGCTTTAAGGAATGCCGGAATATCAGTCAGTTATTGGAACACAGAATTGAAGTATTAATTTAGGGCAGCTGCTGCTGTTCTTTTTTATTAGTATTTAAATAAGAGGAATACCCGGCTTGATGTCGAATATATGTTTGTATGGGCGGCTGTATAGGAGGGAAATTCACATGAGAATAATTGGAATAGACCCGGGGATTGCCATTACCGGATATGGTATTATAGATAAGAAAGGCGGCAGTTTCAAGCCGGTCAATTATGGACAGATAACCACCCAAGCCGGACAGGATACATTCAAACGTCTGGTTAGCATCTACAATGACCTTATACGGATTTTTGATGAATACAAACCAGAGTGCGCAGCGGTGGAGGAGCTGTTCTTCAACAAGAATGTCAAAACCGCCATGATAATAGGACAGGCAAGGGGAGTGGCCATCCTTGCCGCTGCGAATGCGGGGCTGGATATACATGAGTACACGCCGCTGCAGGTAAAACAGGCGGTGGTTGGATACGGCAGGGCACAGAAGAAACAGGTACAGCTTATGGTAAAGCTTCTGCTTAATCTCGGGGATATACCTCGTCCCGACGACGTTGCGGATGCCCTTGCGGTGGCGCTGTGTCACGGTAGTTCATGCAAAATGCAGTCTATACTGGATAGGAGTTGAAATTATGATTTCATTCATGAAGGGAAGAGTGGCAAAAATAGGCCAGGATTTTTTATGTGTTGACGTTAACGGTATCGGGTACAAGATTTTCACTTCGACGGTTGCGATCGGGCAGGTTAGGACAGGCGAAGCGGTAAGGCTGCATACCAAAATGATAGTCAAGGAGGATTCCATATCACTCTTCGGGTTTATTCAAGAAGATGAACTGTTCCTGTTTGAAAAACTGATTACCGTCAGCGGTATAGGCCCGAAGGCGGCCATAGCGGTGCTTTCCTGTATGTCGCCGGCGGATTTTGCATGCCTTGTGGTAGACGGGAGAGTGGAGGAGCTTATGAAGATACCGGGGATAGGCAGGAAAACAGGGGAGCGGCTTATACTGGAACTGAAGGATAAACTGGAAAGGTTTGACGGAGGGTACATATATGACGAAGGTCCGGACAGCAGGAGGGAAGCGATGGAAGCTTTGGTTTCACTGGGCTTTGATGCTGCGCATGTACACCGGGTATTGTCCGGTATAGAGGATGATAAAGCCGATACGGCCCAGCTTATCAGACTATGCCTTAAGGGATTAAAATCGTGAAGGGTGGGGAGAGATAAAACATGGAAGAGAGGATGATTTCTGCCAGGTTTAACAGCGAAGACGGCAGCATGGAAGCTAGCCTTAGACCAAGACTTCTTGCGGAGTATATTGGTCAGGACAAGGTGAAGGAAAAAATGTCTATATTTATTGAAGCGGCCAGGAAAAGGAACGAATCTCTTGACCATGTTCTGCTTTACGGCCCCCCAGGGCTGGGGAAGACCACGCTGTCCGGCATAATTGCTAACGAAATGGGCGTTAGTATAAGGATAACATCCGGTCCGGCAATAGAAAAGACCGGTGACCTGGCTGCAATTCTTACAAATCTCGGGGATAATGATGTGTTGTTTATAGATGAAATACACCGTCTGAACAGAAGTGTTGAAGAGATCCTATATCCCGCCATGGAGGATTATGCGCTGGACATTATCATAGGAAAGGGTCCCAGCGCAAGGTCCATAAGACTGGACCTTCCAAGGTTTACTCTGGTGGGTGCCACAACCAGGGCCGGCATGCTTACTTCTCCGCTCAGGGAAAGGTTTGGAATAATATCCAGGTTGGATTTCTACGGCGTTGGTGACCTGGAGAAGATAATTATCCGTTCCGCCGGCATACTTAATATAGACATTAGCAGGGAAGCGGCAAGGGAAATTGCCACAAGGTCAAGGGGAACGCCCAGGATAGCAAACAGGATACTAAAGAGAATAAGGGACTACTCCCAGATAAGGGCAAGCGGTGCGGTGGACCTCGCAATAACAAAAGAGGCCTTAAGCCTCCTGGAAGTTGACGACAAAGGACTTGACGATATAGACAGGCTGATACTGGGTACTATAATAGACAAGTTCGACGGCGGCCCCGTCGGGCTTGATACAATCGCTGCGGCTGTTGGCGAGGAGAGCATAACAATAGAGGATGTAATCGAGCCTTTTCTGCTGCAGATGGGATTTATAAACAGGACTTCCCGGGGACGGGTAGCCACGTCCCTTGCGTACAAACATATGGGCAGGACCAAGTAAGGAGGGTTGGATAATATGGGGTTTGATTCCATAGGCAGAACGATACTGATTATTGGGCTTTTAATGGTCCTTGTCGGAGGCGGACTTATGCTACTTAACAAGCTGGGGTTGGGAAGGCTCCCGGGAGATTTCGTTATACACCGGGGCAAAACCACTTTTTATTTTCCCCTGGCAACCTCATTAATAGCCAGCCTGGTGCTGACTTTGATTTTAAACCTACTATTGCGCAGATAAATGGAACCCTACCCCCAAAAAAACCGTCTTAAATAAGAATAATATATAAAGCGAGGTGTGGGGTGTGAAGGAAGTAACAGCCCTCGTTGAAAAAGCCAAACACGACAAGCAAATAAGGGAAAGCATAATTACCCAATACGCCCCATTCATATTGAAGACGGCATCCGAGTTCACAAACAGGTTCATAAGCCCCGGCGTTGACGAGGAATACAGTATAAGCCTGCTTGCATTCAACGAAGCGATTGACAGCTTTGACAGCACCAGGGGAGCTTCCTTCTTCGCCTTCGCGAGGATAGTAATCAGAAGGCGGCTGATGGACTATTACAGCAAACAGAACAAAAAGGTTTCGGAAGTATCCATGCAGAAGATGGAAGACGAAAACCCCTATATAGAATACAGCGTTTCTTTGGATATGTACAGGCAGACTACCGAGCAGGAATACAGAAAAATGGAGATTAAGGATTACCAGGAAGCACTGCGGGAATTCGGTATTTCATTTGACAGCCTAGTAAATGCTGCGCCCAAGAAAAAGGATGCAAGGGCAAGGGCGGTGGAGGCGGCGCGTATTGTTGCGGACTGTCCGGAGCTTTTGAACTTCTTAATGAAAAACAGACAGTTGCCGTTGGCTGAAATGACTGGTAAGACAAGTCTCAGCAGAAAAACTCTCGAGAGAAACAGGAAGTATATTATTGCCATTGTACTGGTCCTGTCGGGAGAATATGAATATCTCAGGAGTTATATACAGGGATAGAGGTGTGTGAATATGTCCAGGGGAATTATAATGAGCATATCAGGCAGAAAAGCTGTTATAATGACACAGGACAGCGATTTTGTTAAGGTTTTTCTGCCGGAAGGTGAATATGATATCGGTCAGGAGATCGATATAAACAGCACCAGGGAAGGCTTTGCGCATAAATGGGTATTATCCGGCAGCAGAAGGTGGGCTGCTGTTGCAGCAGTACTGCTAATTGCCATTATGGTTCCTGTTATAGCCAATACGTTGTTTATGGACAAAACTGTGTATGCATATGTCACACTGGATATAAACCCGAGCACCGAGTTTTCGATAAATGTGCAGGACAAGATAATTACAGTGCAGCCCCTGAACGAAGAAGGAGCCATATTACTGGAGGGTGCGAAGTTTACAGGCAGGGACATAGAATACGGGATTGAATATTTTTTAACCAAAGCCAATGAATTAGGATATATGGCTTCGGATGACGAAGGTGCTGTTATAGCTGCTACCGTTATCGAGGACCAAGAGAACAAGGACCTTGAACAGAAGGTTTGGGCAGTCCTGGACAGAACCGTACAAAAGAATGAGATGTCGGTTGAAACCGGGGTACTGTCGGCGACCAACCGTATCAGAGAGGAAGCCGGAAAGGTCGGGATATCAGCCGGGAAGTACATTATAGCTCTTCAGGCCAGTGATGATCAATTGGATGTGGATATGGAAGAAGTCAGGAATTCATCCATTGTATCCGTCATAAAAAATGCGGGCGGCGATTTGCACAGCATAATGGAAAAAGCCCGCAAGACCAACGAAGAACTGGAAAGGCTTTTTGAAAAAAACAGTAAAAAACTAAGGGCCGGCAGAGGTAACACCGGCAGCAATGCCAACAGCAGCAATGCCAACAGCAGCAATGCCAACAGCGGCCGTGACAATAACAGCCGTGACAATAACAGCGGTGACAATAACAGCGGTGACAATAACAGCGGCCGTGACAATAACAGCGGTGACAATAACAGCGGCCGTGACAATAACAGCCGTGACAATAACAGTCGTGACAACAGCAGCCGTGACAACAGCGACAGGGACAATAACAGTCGTGACAACAGCAGCCGTGACAACAGCGACAGGGACAATAACAGTCGTGACAACAGCAGCCGTGACAACAGCGACAGGGACAATAACAGTCGTGACAACAGCAGCCGTGACAACAGCGACAGGGACAATAACGGTCGTGACAACAGCGGCCGTGACAATAACGGTCGTGACAATAACGGTCGTGATAGCAGCGGCCGGGACAATAACGGCCGTGACAATAACGGCCGTGATAGCAGCGGCCGGGACAATAACGGCCGTGACAACAGGGACAGAAACGAAAGTAGCGGTATAAGGGGAAAACCCGGGGTAATCGAAGACATAATAATGCAGCTGTTTAACAGAAAATAAAAATCAAACTACAAAACCGGCTGTCCGGAAAAGTTTCCGAAATAGCCGGTTTTAATAATGTTACTTGCATTAATTTTTACTACTTGTGCATTGTATCCAGTTTATCTATCTTTATTTTTTCTATTACGCCTCCGACGGCGGCAGCCACCTGCAGGTTGACATCGGCTATATGGAAGTTTTTACCCGTTTCTATTTGTTCTTCATTGACTTCGGCAAGGCTTGCTATAACGCCACCCAATGTGTTTGCTATATCTTCGGGTATATGACAGCCTACAATCCTGTTTACATCCTTTACCGATGTGGCGGCACTTAGCACAATACCGTCAATTTCCGCCATCTTGGGAACAAAAAGAAAACGCCTTATAGCAAACAAACCTGCCAGGGCAACCACTCCGATCAGGAATTCGTAGGTTTGGGTAGTATATATCAGGACCTTTCTTGCTATTGCGAAAAGCATTACTTCAATAACGCTGCCGGGAGTATGGCGTATCAGCATCAGAGCCAGTTCCAGCCCTATTACAAGAAGAAGTACAAACCCAAGCAAGTCGCGGAAGTTTTCATATATATCCGGCGGTTGTGAATACAGTATGTTCCTTACGTATTGAAACAGTTCAATGGCTCCGATAATTACGCTCATTATTACAAAGGTAGCAAGTATTATTTCAAGCCATAATACCGCCTTTTCAACCTTTCTGTTGACACGCTGCATTATGCTTCCCCCCAAATTATATAATTAATAACACAATAACCGTTAAAAATGTAAAATACCATATAAGATAGTGATTTAGGTTACCGGTATGAAGGCCCTTTAATATTGTTTCTGTCCGGGAAAAGGCCGGCAGTATCAACCGGTAAAAATAATCAATATCGTTAATTACTTTATATTTAGGCCGTAATACTTTTCTGGCGAAATAGAATATTAACAATCCGGCGGCCAGTGTAAGGGTGTTTGACCATAGTTTACTAATCGACCAAAAGTTTATTGGTATTTCCGGCAGCAAAGTATTGTTTAACAGCAGCCCGGGCATCAGCCCGGTAAAAAGGCATACCAGCGCCAAAACCATCATGGCGGCAGACATACTCACAGGGACCTCTTTTAACGATGCGTTCTTTTCCTTGAATTCCTCCGGCCTGTTGAAAAAACCGTAATACATGAGTTTGCTGAAGGATAAAAGCGTCCCGTAATTGACTACCGTTATCAAATTCTTAATTAGATTTATATCATACAATCCTTCTTTTATCAATGTTTTGCTTATATAGCCGTTAAAGGGGGCGATTCCTGCGATTGAAAGCGCCGCCACAAGGCAGGTTATTGTGGTTACCGGCATGGATTTGTATAGATATCCCATTTTTCTAAGGTCCCTTGTACCCAGTCGATACCCCACCGCGCCTACAGCCAGAAACAAAAGCCCTTTAAATACGGCATGGTTGAACAAATGATACAGTGCTCCTGTTTGACCTGTTATGTTACCCGAGCCCAAGCCCATTATAATATAACCCAGCTGGCTTATGGTATGGTAAGCAAGCAGCGTTTTTGCATCATGCTGGAAAAGAGCAAATACAACACCGTACAGCGCCATAAGCCCTCCGAGAACAAGAAAGAAACGATTGGAATCCGGAAGCAGTCTTATAAAGCCGTATATACCGAGTTTTACCACAAAACCAGAGAGCAGACAGCTTATGGATGAAGGAGCCTTGGTATGAGCTTCCGGAAGCCAGAAATGAAGTCCCCAGATTGCCCCCTTTACTCCAATCCCCAGTATGAATAAAATCTTAAGGCTCCCCGACACAGGGCCCAGCAGAAGGTGCCCGGTATTTACGTAATTAAGCATGATTGCCAAAAGGAGAACACCTGCACCCGAAAATTGGATTATAAAATACCTCCGTGCAACCTCGGGTTGGTTCTTCCTTATCAACAAATACAGGGCAAAGGCTACCAGTTCCCAGAATAAGAAAAAATTCAAAAAATCCGCCGATACAATTACCCCAAGGCATGCCGTAAGTAAAAGGCCCAGCCAGCCGAAATAAGAATTATCGCTTTTATCGATATAAGCGTACGAATACAGTGCCACCATGAAGACGAGAAATGTAAGCAGCACTATAAAAAAGTAGGACAAAGCGTCAATACGTACCTGCCACCCAAAGGGGTATAACCAGTAAGGTATAAGGACTGTTTCCTTTGCAACAAAAATGCCAGCTGCAAAGACAGCCCCGAAAACAAATGGGTATAAGATTCTTTTACGGGTTAGTACCGGTAATAATATTGTAACAGCTGATAGTGCCAGTAAAACTGCGGGTTTAATCAATATATGATACCTCCACGGAATTCATTGTATTAAAATCCGCCAATAATGCCGGTTATGATACTGTTATAGCTGAAAAAATCCAAGGAAGCCCTTTCAATTACTACTAAAGGTATATAGGGCAGCAGACCGGTTATAATACATAGCCCTGCCAGTGTAACAACCGGCACAAACATCCCGTATGAGGTCTCGCGGTGTTTCTTGTCAGGACCTGCGGGTGAAGCAAGGCGTTCCAGCACCCTGAAGTAGTAGAATGCACCTATAATACTCACTATAATCAGTACTATTCCATGTAAAGTATGTCCATTTTGTATTAGGTTGGAGCATATAAGCCATTTGCTCATAAAACCGTTGAGCAGCGGGATACCGACGATTGCAAGGGCCCCCACAGTAAAACCGAAATACGAGAGGGGCATATCATGACCAATTCCGGATAAACCGGTTATCCGGTTTGTTTTTGCCCTTTTTGCCATTGAGCCCACCGACAGAAACAGGGCTCCCTTGGCGATACCATGGTTGAACATATGGAAAAACCCGGCTGTTAATCCCTGCAGTGTACCAAGGCTTAGAACCATGACTATCAGACCCACCTGCGAGATGGTGGAATAAGCAAGCATGCGTTTTAAATCCGCCTGGTTTGCTGCCATTATTCCACCGATCAGCGCGGTGGCTGCACCAATATTAATGAGCAGTTGGTCTGTTCCCAGGGATGTAAGTACGCTCCACCCGTACATATTGTACATGAGTTTGAAAAGGGCGAATACTCCCACCTTTACAAAGGCCCCTGAAAGAATGGCGCTTATAGGCGCCGGGGCAGAGGAATGGGCATCGGCGAGCCATGTATGCATAGGAACAAGGGCGGTTTTGACACCAAATCCTGCAACAAAGAGTGCAATGCTAATTTTCAGCGGTTTTTCAGGAATACCCTGGATACGGTTATAAAGGTCTGCAATATTGAGCGACCCAACCGAACTGTATATTATACCTGTGGCGAGGATAATCAGAATGGTGCCCACGGTACCCAGCATCATATACTTGATTGAAGCCTCCAGCGAAAATGAGGTTTCATCAAAGGCTACCAGGGAATACGCTGTTACCGAAGCTATTTCTATAAAGACAATCATATTGAAAAGGTCGCCGGTAAGTACCATTCCGGTGAGACCGGCCCACAATATCATAAGCAGTACATAATAATACCTGGCTTTTCCCCTCCCGATATAAGCGAAACTGTAAAGGACAGCAGCAGTAAACAATATGGATGTAAATGCCGCCATAAAACCCGAAGAGACATCCAATATCAGTGTTATGCCCAGTGGTACCGGCCAGCCGCCCACATGGTAATGAACAGGCTGCTGCAGAGAAGTTAAAAGCGCTGCCATACTCAGAGCAAACTGGATAACGGCAGAAACGCCGATTATTATCTTGTAGTTCTTTCGTGCAGGCGGGATTGAAAGGGAAAGGCTAAATGCCGCGAGCAGAGGATTGATTATCAATAAAACCGGCAAATGATTCATCCCCTTAGCCTCCTTATTTCATTTGTATCAAGGGTTCCATAGATCTTGTAAATTTTTATAATAATACCCAGCATCAGGGCGGTGGTGGCGGCTCCGATTACAATGGCGGTAAGAGTCAGGGCCTGGGGAACAGGGTCCACAATATTTGTTTCAGAACCGGTTAATATCGGGGGTGAACCGCCCTGCCTGTAACCGTACGAAATTAGGAACAGAAATACCGCTCCCTCCATAATATTGATACCCAAAGCCTTTTTTATCAGGTTATCCTTTACCAGCACGCAGTAAAGCCCCAGGGACATTATCAGCAGTACAAAAATCAGAGTAGGTTTCAAAGTTTATTCACCCCCTGCAATTGAATAGAAGATAATTGAAAGGCCGGCGGTTACCTTCAGGCCGCTTGCGATGTTCAAAAGGGGTATACTTCCTCCGCTGAACATGCTTCCCGGTATACCTGCGAAGAAACCCGCCCCAAGGTTGGAAAGAAAATAGTTGCCGCTAAAAATGCCTGCAAGTCCAATAAATATGAAGACCATTCCGCCCATGCTTTCAATATTGGAGCTTATGGCCGGAGACAGTACGGTTTGGCGTACCTTGTACCACAGGCCGTATACAAGGGTTAACAATATACTTAAGGATGCAAGTATCACACCTCCCTGGAAGCCTCCCCCCGGTGAAATATGGCCGGCCATTATCACATAAATCCCAAATATAAATATAAAGGGTGAATATACTGCCATACCCGTTTTGACTATGGGAGACATACCGTACCGGAAAAAGAATATCCTTCTGTGTGAAAATAGCATCTTAAAAGCGGCGGCGGCAGCAAATATAACCGTTACCTCTCCCAAAGTATCAAAACCCCTGTAATCAAACAGTACTGCATTAACCAGGTTTGTTGCACCGGTATCCTTGACACCCGAGTCAACATAGTGGGAAGAAACCGGCATCAGGTTTTGACTTAAGGGAATCTCCTGCAAAGAAATGAATAAAACCAGCATAAGTACTGCTATCAGCAAGGCAGAGAAGTATTTCATTATTCCTCCTCCTTTGTTTTGCTAATGGCGATTGTAAAAAGTGCAGTGGTAAACCCCATCCCAACCACTGCTTCTGCCATGGCCACATCCGGTGCCTGAAGCAGAAGAAACACAATTACCATGAAAAGGTTAAACAGTGAGATAAAAATTATAGAACACAACAGGTTTCTTGAAATAACCGAGTAAACAGCCGTAATGACAAGAAGCAGCAAGAAAGCATAGTATATATAACTAATCAACAGATTCATAATTCCCTCCGTAGTCATCCCGTTTCAGATTCTTGGGCAAAACACCTTTACTGTATGCTGCTTTGGCCAGGGCATGGGAAGCCAGCGGATTGGTTATGGCAAGAAATACAAGCATTATTACAATTTTACCGGTTCCGTCAGCCATACCTTTGTACAGAATGGCGCCGGATAATATTGAGATAGCACCTGCGGTAAGACATTTGGAGCCAAAATGGAATTTCATAAAAACGTCTTCAAACCGTATCATGCCCAAAGCCGTAACTAACATAAAGAATATACCTGTTACAAACAAAGCAATTCCAAGCAGTTCCCGGATGTTCATTTGAGTATTTCTCCCTTTTCCAGATATTTTGCAAAAATAAGCATATCCAAAAACAGCAAAAGCCCGTATACCAGTGCTATGTCGTACAGGAACGGTTGTTCAAAGTAATATCCCAGCAGTGGAATTATTACCGCCACCATAATACCGGCCGCATCTGCAGCAATCAGTCTGTCAAATACGGTTGGGCCTTTGATTACCCGGTACAGACACATAAGAGTGGTTAGAATCAAGCACATTATTAATATTGGGATAATCATTCAAAAATCCTCCTTGCCCATAGTTCCAGGTCTAAAATACTTTCTTCCTTTATTCTGTCTTCTTTCTGAGTGGTCATATGGAACCAGTGAATATAAATCAGCTTTTTTTCAACATCCAGGTCAAGGGCAAGGGTACCGGGGGTAAGGGTTATCATAACAGCCAGCATAGTGATGGCTACGGGGTTTTCTAAATTATAGGGGATAGCAACAATGCCGGGCTTTGGGCCGGGGTTGCGCTGTAGGGTGAAGTGAGCCAGTTTCAGGCTTGCCCGGAAGACTTCAAACATAAACAGTGGCAAATATAAAAGTCCCACAAACAAATTTGACAGAATATTGGGAGAAATATACCTGTTAATGGATTTGGCAAAAAAAATGTTTACAAATATGGCAACAACAAGTCCCAGCAGAAAGCCGAAACTGCTTATATCACCAACGAACAGAAACCATACAATTATTACTATCACAAAGGTGCCCAATGCTCTTCTTAACTGCATATATCCAGCCCCTTTTTGTTCTCCTGGGTTTGCCACTGTTTATTTTATACGAAAACACAGACCATTACAATCAATTAGCTATATTTTAACCCAAAA
>CAZGUG010000034.1:0-20792 GCA_964529035.1 uncultured Clostridium sp. | reverse complement strand
TAACACATCATCTCCATTATATATAGTTAATACTATAATATAATTATTGGTTGCGGTTGTAAAGAGCCGTAGCATAATAAAGTATTAGAAAAAAAGGAGTATTGTGGCACACGGTTTAATACCGGGCAAATTAAAAAGCTAAAGTATTCAATACTTTAGCTTTTTATCAGGCTGGCGGCCGTAATTCATAAGGAGGGGGATTATTGAATACGGGCCGCTCCCTGCCTGCTGACATTTACATATTTCAATTCCCAGTTTAACGATTTCTCTGCCAAAAAGTTTTTGAGTGCGGGGAGAAAACCACGTTCATCGGCATCCACCAGGGCAATCAACGTTGACCCGGAGCCGCTTAGGAACACTCCCCTCGCACCGGCGTTGTACGCTGTGGCAAAGATTTCTTCCATGCCCGGGATGAGTTTTCCCCTGTAGGGTTGATGCAGCCTGTCCTCAACGGCATATTTAAGCAGTTCCGGTTTATTGGATGTAAGGGCCGCCACCATAAGGGCTGCACGGCTTACATTGAAAACGGCATCCTTGATATCCACCCGGCTTGGCAGGACTTCCCTGGACTTGGAAGTGGACAGCATGAAATCCGGAACCATTACAATCATACGCATTTTATCCGGAAAGTCCATTTTCACATATCCTACTGCAGAGGTGTCCATGGCATAGGACAGCGTCATACCGCCTATGAGGGCGGGTACTATATTGTCCGGGTGGCCTTCGATTTCGGTGCCCAGCTTTATTATCTCGTCCAGCCCAAGCTTTTCTCCTGCAAGGGCGTTTGCCAGCAAAAGCCCCGCAGCGGTGCTTGCAGCACTGCTTCCCAAACCCCTTGCCACCGGAATTTCATTATAGGATGTAATTTTCAAACCGGCCGGGGAATAACCCGTCATCGTAAAGACTTTTTTCATAGCCCTGTATATAAGGTTGGTGTCGTCATTTTCAATAAGCCCGGCATCCCTACCGTAGGTTTCTATCTCAAGACCTTCGGGTATAATTTGTGCTTCCACCGTGTTAAAAATATTAAGGGCGATGCCCATGCAGTCGAAGCCCGGGCCCATGTTTGCAGAAGTAGCAGGAGCCTTAACCCTAACCATTTTTCCCACCGCCTAAATACCCGTTCATTATATCAAGCAGGGCATCGTAACTATCTGGCAGGACAGTTGGTCCTTGTGTAGTATTTACGGCGATTTCAGGGTCCTTAAGCCCGCTGCCGGTAAGCACACATACTACCGTGGCACCTGTCTTTATAAAACCTTCTTCTGTAAGCTTAATAAGACCGGCAACCGATGCGCAGGAAGCCGGTTCGGCAAAAACGCCTTCACCGGAAGCCGCCAGGCCGTATGCCTCAAGAATTTCACTGTCACTTACCTTATCAATGCGTCCGTCGGATTCGAAGGCCGCATTTTCTGCACCTTCCCAGCTGGCGGGGTTGCCTATGCGTATCGCCGTTGCTATTGTTTCAGGGTTTTCGATTACTTTTCCTTCAACAATAGGCGCTGCCCCGGCCGCCTGAAAGCCCAGCATTGCAGGAAGCATGTCAATGACTTTGCTCTTCATATATTCTTTGAAGCCCTTCCAGTAAGCGGTTATATTTCCGGCGTTACCCACCGGGATTGACAGGTAGTCGGGGGCACCGCCCAATTGGTCACATATTTCAAAGGCCGCAGTTTTCTGGCCCTCTATACGATTCGGGTTTATTGAATTTACCAGCGTTACCGGTAACTCATCTGCCAGCCTTCTTACCATATCCAGGGCATCGTCAAAACTGCCGTTTACCGCCAGTACCCTGGCGCCGTATGCGGAGGCCTGGGCAAGTTTCCCCAGCGCGATTTTGTTGTCGGGGATTAGCACGGCGCACCTGATACCCGCCCTTGCGGCATAGGCGGCCGCCGAGGCGGAAGTATTGCCTGTGGAAGCACAGACTATGCATTTTGCCCCTTCTTCCACCGCCTTTGTTACCGCCATGGTCATACCCCGGTCCTTGAAGGAGCCGGTTGGGTTCAGACCCTCATATTTAAGGAAAACCCTTGCTTTATATCCTATATGTTTTTCTACTGCATAACCCCTAATAAGCGGCGTATTTCCTTCGTTCAGGGAAATAATTCTTGATTTGCTGCCGATATCAAGATATTGCCTGTATCGTTCAATCAGTCCCTCATACATCATTTATTTCCCCCCCCTCTATCCGTATGACCCTCAGTATGCTGTGTACGCTTTCGCTTTTCCTTAATGCATCGATTTTTTGTTTGATGTCTATTTCCGAAACACCCCATACTGTAAATATTACCTGGTCCGGGTCAACTGCTCCCTGAAGCCTTATCCTGTCGGGGAAAATAAATTCAAACCGCTGAAAGCTTTTGGATATTTCACTCATTGTTTCAAGCCGGTTTGAGGGCTTGAGCCGTATCAAAAAATTGGTCCTGCAGTTTTCGATATCCATCCTGGCTTCGGGCAGGTCCTGGCTTAGTAAATCTTCGGCCCTGTATTGGCCGAGGTTGTGTTTAACTATGTCTATTATGTCTCCAAGCACTGCGCTGGCGGTGGGCAGTTTTCCCGCACCCTGGCCGAAGAACAGAACATCCCCCACCGCATCCCCTTTTATTATAATGGCGTTGTATGCATCCGCAACCTGTGCCAGGGGGTCGCCGGTTTCCAGCATAACCGGGGATACCCTGGCCATAATGCCATCGTCCGTCTTCCGGCTGACTGCCAGCAGTTTAATGGTATATCCTAGGTATTTAGCCAAACTGATATCATCTGTCGATATATCTTCTATACCCTCTCTGTGTATATACTCATAGTCTATACTGCTTTGGAAAGCTATGGAGGATAATATGGCCAGTTTTCTGGCTGCATCGTATCCTTCGACATCTGCCCTTGGGTCCGCTTCTGCAAATCCGAAAGCCTGGGCTTCCGCCAGGGCGGACTGGTAGCTCTTTCCCGAGTTATACATTCTGGACAGAATAAAATTGGTGGTACCGTTAACTATACCCCTGATTTCGGTTATGCTGTTGGCAGCGAGGCTTTCACTCAAGGGTTTTATTATAGGGATTCCGCCACCCACGCTGGCTTCAAACAGCAGCCGGACACCGTTTTCCCGGGCCAGTTTTTGCAGTTCACCGCCGTGCCTGGCTATAAGGTCCTTGTTGGCGGTTACCACATGGCGCCCCTGCAGCAGTGACTGCTTTACATAGAAGTATGCAGGGTCGATTCCACCCATAACTTCCACCACAATATCAATATCACCGTCAAGTATATCTTCAAATCTGTCTGTCAGCATGTGCTGATACGGTTTGTCGTAATGCTTGTTCAGATTCCTTACCAGTATTCTTTCTATCCTAAGCTGTCTTTTCTGACAGGATTCCTTTTTAAGCAATTCCACAACCCCGGAACCAATGGTGCCGCACCCCAGCAAGCCTATATTTACCATAATGGTGACCTTCTTTCTGTTTATTCTCTGGATACTATACTCAGGTTGTTTACTCCGGGGATTTTTCTTATATCAATAAGCAATTCCTCCACATCCTTGTTAATTCTTCCCGTTTCAAAGGAGATGCTCACCATAGCCACGTCGTTTATGGGTATGTTCTGATTTATCGTAAGAATACTGCCCTGGGCCCTGGCGATTGCATCAAGGATTTTTGAAAGCACCCCCGGAATATGTTCAAGCAGCAAAGTAATGGTTACTATCTTCATTTTGTTTGTCTCATAAAAAGGATAGACATAATCCTTATACTTGTAAAATGCACTTCGGCTAATTCCGGCCATGTTAACAGCCTGGTTTACCGTCTTGGCCTTGCCCGTTCGCAGAAGGGCCTTTGTTTCAATCACCTTGGAGAAAACCTCCGGAAGTACTGACGAGTTAACGATATAAAAATTGGGCTCCTTCACACAATCACCCCCTTTGAGCATGCACGTGTACACCACACATGGACATATGTATTCACATGGTGGATATTATATAACCGACCGCATTTTTTTTCAATGCCCATTTAAGGGAAAGACGGGCAAATAAACACACACAGCGGCTATTTTTCTTGGGATAGCTCATGAATTCGCAGGTATTTGCCGATATATAAATATGCAGGCCGAACATTTAAGGGCGCCCGGTTTTCGTGGCGTAAGTATGCTTGATAAAAATTATCATAATCCGTATAATTAATGTAATAGATACAACTTTTTCTACTTGGGGGTGAGTGCATGGCTTACCTGAAAGCGAAAGATTTAAAACCTGGGATGCAGCTTAAGAGCGACTTCATTAACGAAAGGGGCAGGCTTTTCCTGGGAGAAGGCACGGTATTGACTGAACATCTGATAAAACGGATAAACGAACTCCCCATTCCCTACATAAATATAGTACAGGACAGCCAAACAAAAGAGGCAAAGACAAAACAGAAAACGGGACATGAGATTGACACCGAACATTTCATGGAAATATACAATGATACCCATCAGGTAGTAAAAAGATTCAGTGAAGACATAAGGATGGGCAAAAGGCTTAATATGGAAGGCGTAAGGGAAACGGTAGGAACATTTATAACCCTTGTATTTGACGATTATAACATAATCCCTAAGCTGCAGCAGATACACATGACGGATGAATATACCTATTATCATTCAATAAACGTGGGTATACTGACAATACTAATTGGAAAATGGCTTAAGCTGCCCGAGAAGGACTTAAGAAAGCTGGGCTATGCGGGATTGTTTCATGATATTGGTAAGTGCAGGATACCCCTGCATGTGCTTAACAAACCGGACACCTTGAATAAAAAAGAATGGGCGGTAATAAAACAGCATCCGGTATACGGATATAATATTCTTAAAAAAAACCATGTGATCAGTAACGATGTGCTGATGGGAGTTCTTATGCATCATGAAAGGGAAGACGGTAGCGGTTACCCGTTGGGCTTAAAAAGTGAAAAGGTCCATAAATATGGCAAGATAGTTGCCGTAGCGGATATTTTTGATGCAATGATGTCGGACAGGGTATACAGAAAGAAGAGGCCTCCCATGCAGGTTGCCGAATACATTTCAGACAGGAGTTTCGACAGCCTGGATCCGTATATTTCTCAAATCTTTCTGCAGGGAATAATACGGAATTTTGTTGGCAACCTGGTGCGGCTCAATGACGGCCGTGTCGGAAAGATAGTATATACGTGTCCACAGGATCCAACAAAACCGGTTGTTTTGACGGAGGGGGAATTTTTGGATTTTTCAAGGGAAAGGGATGTTTTCATAGTTGAAATAATAGGATAAAGCCAAAGGTCCTGTTCATTTTTTAGGGATAACGGAATATACATATATGATGGGGGGAAGGGAATGAAAAACAAGGTTACGGTCAACGGACAAGGCCTCACGATTGAACAGGTGGCCTTGGTGGCCAGGGAGGGCTACCGGGTGGAGATAGACCCGGCGGCGGTAAGCAGCATTAAGAGCTCAAGGGATATTGTTGAAGACTATGTAAACCGGGAGGAGATTGTATACGGAGTAACCACCGGTTTCGGAAGGTTTAGCGACGTGGCAATATCGAAAGATGAGACCGAGCTTTTGCAAAAAAACCTGATAGTAAGTCATGCATGCGGAGTTGGAGAGAGTTTCTCAAGGGATATAACCAGGGCAGTAATGCTGCTCAGGGTGAATACACTGTGCAGGGGATACTCGGGAATAAGACTTGAAACCCTCAACCTGCTGGTGGAAATGCTGAACAGGGGAGTACATCCGGTTATTCCACAAAAAGGTTCCCTTGGCGCGAGCGGCGATTTGGCTCCACTGGCACATATGGTACTGGTTATGCTTGGTGAAGGCAGTGCGGAGTACAACGGAGAAATCCTGCAGGGGGGCAGGGCCCTGGAAAAGGCGGGACTTAAGCCGTGCACCCTTTCTTCCAAGGAAGGGCTTGCACTGATTAACGGTACACAGACCATGTCGGCGGTTGCGTCGCTGACGCTGTTTGACGCGGAGATGCTAGTAAAGATGGCGGATATAACGGCTGCCCTTACACTGGAGGCCCTCAATGGTGTGGTGGATGCCTTTGATGACAGGATACACCGGGTAAGGGGCCACAAGGGGCAAATCGCATCGGCGGAGAATATAAGGCACCTGGTTGACGGCAGCACATATACAACAAGGCAGGGGGAAAAAAGGGTACAGGACGCCTATGCGCTTCGCTGCACCGCCCAGGTACACGGTGCATGCAGGGATGCGGTGGAATATGCTGCCCGAGTGATAGGTACCGAGATTAACGCGGTTACAGATAACCCGCTTATATTTCCGGACAGCGGCGAGGTCATATCCGGAGGGAATTTCCATGGAGAACCGGTTGCCCTTGCGATGGACTTTCTTGGCATTTCGCTGGCAGAGCTGGCAGATATTTCTGAGAGAAGGATTGAAAGGCTTGTAAATCCCCAGCTCAGCAATGGACTTCCGGCTTTCCTTACAGTCCATGGGGGGTTGAATTCAGGGTTTATGATTACACAGTATGCCGCAGCGGCGCTTGTTTCCGAAAACAAGGTGCTGGCACACCCGGCAAGTGTTGATTCCATACCCTCCTCCGCCAACCAGGAGGACCATGTGAGTATGGGAACGATAGCTGCCAGAAAAGGATCGGATATTAAGGAAAATCTGGCGAGTGTCCTTGCCATTGAGTATCTGGCTTCGGCCCAGGCAATCGATTTAAGGGGAGGCGGAACACTGGGGCGGGGTACAGGGCCGGCGTACAGGCTGCTGAGAAACCGGATAAAACCCCTCAAGCAGGACAGGATAATGCATGTGGATATGCAAAGTGCCTTGGAGCTGATACTTTCAAGGCAGCCGGTTAAAGCTGCGGAAGAAGCTTTGGGGAAAAAGCTGTAAGTGAATAAATATAATACCGTATATATGTTTATGCGGAAGAGTGTTTGTAATATAAATATTTAGCAATATATATTTAATAATTGTAATTTTTCTGCTATAATTATGAAATAGTATTAAATAATTATAAGAGGTGTGGCAGGTGTTAGGAAAAAAAATCAGGGAAATAAGAATGTCCAAGGGCTTAAAACTGGCAGACCTTGCGGAAAAAACCGGGCTTAGTACGAGTTATATTTCACTTCTGGAAAGGGACCTCACCAGTCCGTCCATCTCATCCCTAAAGAAAATAGCCGGAGCCCTTGAAATACCTTTGTTTCACTTTTTGATAGAGGAGAATAAGAGCAGTGTGCTAATACGTAAGGATGAAAGGAAAAAACTAGCACTGCCTAATTCCAACATCATACACGAATATGTAACCCCTCTGCCAATGGGAAACCAGGTGAAACCAAAACAGGAAATCATATATACCGAGCTGGAGCCCGGCACATGGAGCAGTGACGAGCCAATGAGTCACCGCGCCGACGAATGTCTGCTGGTGTTGGAAGGCGAAATAGAAGTTCAGGTCGGGATGGAGGTGTATACCCTGTCGGAGGGGGACAGCTTATACATCGAAGAGATGCTGCCCCACAGGTATTACACCCTCAGCAAAGCCAAAGCAAAGCTGATTTCCGCTTTGGTTCCGCCGAATTTTTAATAAATTAATATGAATTGAAAAATGTTATTTATTAATTTGTATTGGAGGGGTCTTTTGTATGGATTTTGGCGAAATAGTACAGGTGTTCAGCAAAAGGGGTTTCAAGGCCAGGGCCTATGATAACATTGAGCAGGTAAAAGAAGTCCTTAAAGAGGAAATAGCCCCGGACCAGTCGGTTGGAATCGGGGGGTCAATGACGGTAAAGCAAAGCGGCATTTCCGACATGTTAAGGGCGCGGGGTAGCACGGTATATTTCCATTGGGAAACTGACAAGTCTGAAATTGACAGGGTAAGAAAGCTTGCCTCCCAGGCGGATGTGTACCTATCCAGTTCCAACGCGGTGACTGCCGACGGCAAGCTGGTCAACATAGACGGTGACGGCAACAGGGTTGCAAGCATGTTTTACGGACCCGACAGGGTTTATGTGATATGCGGACGGAACAAAATTGTTGACAACGAAGACCAGGCGGTGGAAAGGATAAAGACTAAGGCCTGTCCGCCGAATGCAGAGCGCCTTAACAGGGACACGCCCTGCAGAAAAACCGGAAGATGCCATGACTGTACATCTCCGGACAGGATGTGTTCCATAAAGGTGGTAATGGAACGCTGCCCAAAAAAGAAGGAAATCAATATAATGTTTGTAAACGAGGAATTGGGATACTGATTTGAAACTAAGATTTATTAATTCACCTTTGACTTTCAGGTATAAGCCTGAAAGCCGAAGGTGCATTTTTTATTTCAGCCTTTCTGGAACAGTGTCATTTCTTACTATATCCTCATAGCTCTCCCGTTTGACTATTAAATCTGCCTTCCCTTTGTTCACAAGAACCACCGCCGGCTTTGGAAGGCGGTTGTAATTGCTGGCCATCGAATAATTGTAAGCCCCGGTTGACAGGACTGCTATCAGGTCCCCTTTGCGGATGGGAGGCAGGGATATATCCTTTACAAGTATGTCACCGGATTCGCAGCACTTGCCCGCCAGTGTAACCTGTTCTGCGCAGGTTTCAGTCATCCTGTTGGCAGCAATCGCTCTGTATCGGGCATGATATAGGGCGGGGCGGGGGTTATCCGCCATTCCACCGTCGGTGAATATAAACTTCCGTACCGAAGGTATATCCTTTACCGAGCCGACCGTGTAAAGGGTTGTGCCGGCGTTTCCAACTATATACCTTCCGGGTTCCACCACAAGCCTCGGCTGCGGCAGGTTATACCGTTTAAGTCCTTCTTTGACCGATGATGTTATGGAATCCGAAAAATCCCCTGGGAGTAGTTCGCGGTCTTCCTTTGTATAATAAATAGCGAAACCGCCGCCCAGGTTTAATATTTTCACCGCCGCCTGCAGCTCATTTTTTATCCTGGCGGCAAACCGAAGCATTGAATTGGCGGCCGATACAAAGGCATTGACTTCGGAAATCTGAGAGCCTATATGGCAGTGCAGGCCTTCAAAAATAAGGTTACCGGAGGCAAGAGTTCTTTTAACAGCCCGTAGGGCGCTGTCTTTGTACAGGGGAAAGCCGAACTTGGAATCCAATTGACCGGTTTGAATATATTCATGTGTGTTTCCTGTAATGCCGGGAGAAACTCTTATTATCACCCTTTGTGTTATACCCGAGGCAAGGGCCAGTTCATCCAGCATTTCGAGTTCACTGAAATTATCCACCACCATGTGGCCGACACCCAGGTCAAGTCCCATTCTTAATTCCCCGGGGGTCTTGTTATTCCCGTGGAAATATATGTTTTCCATCGGAAAAGCGGCTTTATGGGCTGTATACAGTTCCCCGCCGGATACCACGTCCAGCGACAGGCCTTCCTGGTGAATGATTCTTGCCATAGCCGTGGTTAAAAAAGCTTTTCCTGCATAGACTATTTCTATGTCCGGATAACCCGATGAGAAGGCATGTATAAATTTGCGGCAGTTTTCCCTTATTAGCTCCTCATCCATAATATAAAGGGGTGTACCAAAGTTTTCTGACAGCTCTTTGCAGTCGCATCCTCCGATTTCCAGCCGGGAATAGGGGTTAATTCTCATAGTGCCGTGTAGTTTCATGTATTTTCACCCTTCAGGTCATAGTTATTTTTTATATCCTAGCAGAAGGCCTGCGGGATGTCAAGAAAAAGCGGGCGGCTGTACCGGCAGGCGGGGTTACCTTAATACGGCTGCAGCAATTTACTTTTATACGGCACTAAGGTATTATTATTTAAGAAGGCTTGACATATGGAAGGAGAGGACACATTTGAGAGAAATATATTTTGACAATGCGGCAACTACCCGGCCCTTTGAACAGGTGGTGGAAACGGTTTTATACTGCCTCAGGGAAGAGTACGGCAATCCGTCCTCGCTGCACGGAAAAGGAATAAAGGCGGAAAACATACTGAAAAAGAGCAGGAACGTACTGGCGGGTGTACTTGGGGTTCAGCCTTCGGAGATTTACTTTACATCCGGCGGTACCGAATCAAACAATACCGCGATAAGAGGTATAGCCCGCAGCTATTCAAACAGGGGCATGCATATAGTATCGAGCAGGATTGAACATCCTTCGGTATATATGACCCTGGAAGATTTGAAAAAAGACGGTTATGAAATATCATATATAGGTGTTGACAGCAGCGGTATGGTAAACCTGAAGCAGCTGGCCGAAAGCATACGAAAGGATACAATACTGGTATCCATCATGGGTGTCAACAACGAAACCGGTTCGGTACAGCCGCTGCAAAAAATAGGAGAAATCGTCAGGGAGAAGAACCCGCTTGCCTTTTTTCATACCGACTGTATACAGGCCTTTATGAAGGTGCCAATTGATTTGCAAAAGACAGGGGCCCAGCTTGTTTCAATAAGTGCCCATAAGTTTCACGGTCCAAAGGGAATCGGTGCACTGTACTGCAAGAGGGGGGTTAATTTAAGGCCCTGGCAGATAGGCGGGGGCCAGGAACAGGGCCTGCGTTCGGGTACCGAAAACCTGCCCGGGATAGCCGGGATAGGGAAGGCTGTGGAAATATACAGCAGTAATCTCAAGGAGTACACCGGGAAAATGTCGGTTCTGAGGGGCAGACTGAGAAATGGTGTACGGGAAAGGATTCAAAACGTAAGGTTTAACTCCCCGGAGGGAGAAAGGGGTGCCCCGCATATATTAAGCGTTTCGTTTATAGGAGTTAGGGGGGAAGTGCTGCTCCACTCCCTGGAGAAATACGGAATATACGTTTCCACCAGGTCTGCCTGCTCGTCCAAACAGGAAAAAACCAGCAATGTGCTTGCAGCGATGGGGCTTGGTGACCGTGAGGCGGAAGGTACGGTAAGAATCAGCTTTTCCCCTTTCAACACAGAGGAAGAAGTTGATATACTGACAGACGCCCTTGAAAATGAGGTTGCGGCATTGAGAGGGCTTTTCGGGAGGCGATAATATGGAGGAACTCATTCTGGTAAGGTATGGAGAGATAGCCTTAAAGGGCGGGAACAGGGATTTTTTCATAAAACAACTGGTTAAAAATATAAAGAAAGCCCTGGAAGGCATAGAATACAGAATAAAAAAGGACCGGGGAAGAATTTTTATTGAACTTAATAAGGGCTCGGATGACATAGAAGAATCTCTAAAACGACTGAAAAAGGTTTTCGGTATTGTATCGTTAAGCAGGGTGGTCAAGGTTGACAAAGATATGGAAACCATCAATCAAGCGGCCCTGCAAATGGTGGGATACAAGCAGCCGGCTACCTTCAAGGTGGAAAGCAGAAGGGCGGATAAAACCTTTCCGCTGAACTCTCCCGAGATATGCCGACAGGTGGGGGCATACATACTGAAAAACCGAAAAGACATACGGGTGGAGGTACACAGGCCCGACCTTCTGATAAACATTGAAATAAGGGATAAGGCTTATATATACATGGGCGTAGAACAGGGAAGCGGCGGGCTGCCAACCGGAACAAGCGGTAAATGCATACTGCTTTTGTCAGGCGGGATAGACAGTCCGGTGGCGGGCTGGATGGTTGCAAAAAGGGGAGTGGAGCTGGAGGCGGTACATTTCCACAGTTTTCCCTATACCAGTGAAAGGGCGAAACAAAAAGTAAGGGACCTGGCAGCGGTATTGGCCGGTTATACCGGCGGGATTAGGCTGCACATGGTATCACTTACCGAAATACAAGGCAGCATAAACCGGTACTGTCCCGAAGAGCAGGGTACCATACTTACCCGGCGTTTTATGATGAGAATAGCAGGACGGATTGCAGCATCCCAAAGAGCCCTTGCCCTGGTGACGGGAGAAAGCCTGGGCCAGGTTGCCAGCCAGACTCTTGAAAGCATTTATGTAACGGATTCCTGCGTGGACCTGCCGGTATTCAGGCCCCTTATAGGCATGGACAAGGTGGAAATTGTAGACAGGGCAAGAGAAATTGATACCTACGAACTGTCTATCCTGCCATACGAAGACTGCTGCACCCTGTTTTTGCCCGAACATCCCGAGACAAAACCACGGATGCAAAGGATAATGGAATCCGAATCCCATCTGGAAACAGAACGGTTGATTGAGCAGGCAGTTGAAACAAGAGAGATTCTGGATATTAATTCCGCTGTATTACTCTAAACAGAGATGTTTACCGGTCGGTACCGCCGCATTCCCCGGTTTTGCCCTGCAGAATTAATAGTCCGTGGGGCAGTGCCTGAAGTATTGCTTCAAGGCTTTCTGCAGCACCCTTCGGGCTTCCCGGAAGATTTATTATAAGAGAGCCCTCTCTTATACCCGAGACCGCCCTTGACAGCATAGCCTTTGCTGTTTTTTGCATGCTTACCAGCCTCATGGCTTCGGGTATGCCGGGCACCTGTTTTTCAATTACATCCAGGGTTGCTTCCGGTGTTACGTCCCTTGCGGCAAACCCCGTACCGCCGGTTGTCAGGACGAGGTGAATACACTGCTCATCCGTCATGTTTGTTATTGCCTGCGAAATTTTATCCCGCTCATCCGGTACTACTTTATAATCAACCACCTTTCCACCGATTGTTTGCATAATTTTTTCTATGACGGGGCCGCTTAAATCCTCTCTTTCCCCCGTATATCCCTTGTCGCTTACCGTAATGATTCCGACTGTGAACAAAGTTTTACCTCCTTAGTGGTATGGGGACACACCGCTGCTGATGCGGGTATACCTTTTTGCGGAATGTCCCCGATTGATAATATATTAGCATAATGATTAGTAAAAAAACAGTTATTGTCATCATCCATTATTTCTCAATCAAAAGATTATACAACGCCGGCGGTGTTTTCTCACTTTGTACCTATAGATGACACAATTAGACGCACTGTGTTGGGTAATATCTGTTGTGCGTGTCCGGATAATATGATAAAATGTAAAGGGTAGTAAGCCAATAAATCCAAAAAAAGGAGGTATGTTTAGTGAAGGAAAAGACACAAAGGCCAATCAGCTTTGGAGAAGTGCTGTTTGTTCTTCTGTTTTTGATTGTCTCCCTAATGGCCACAATTATGGTCTTCGGGGGAGACCCGCATATGCCGATACTGGCAACCACTATCGTGGCATCTATAGTTGCAATAAGAGCGGGGTACAAGTGGGAAGATATTCAAGACGGAATTATAAACGGTATTAAGATGTCCATGCAAGCAGTCCTTATTCTAATGATTGTCGGTATGTTAATTGGTGTGTGGATACTGGCCGGAGTTGTTCCTACAATGATTTTCTATGGATTGAAGCTTCTCTCCCCGGGAATATTCCTGGCAGCGACATGTCTTATTTGTGCTATCGTATCATTGTCTACCGGAAGTTCATGGACAACCGCAGGTACGGTAGGTGTGGCACTCATCGGAGTTGGTATCGGACTGGGAATGCCGCTGCCCATGGTGGCAGGTGCAGTTGTTTCGGGTGCATACTTTGGTGACAAAATGTCTCCCCTGTCCGACACCACCAACCTGGCACCGGCCATGGCGGGTTCAGAATTGTTCGAGCACATAAAACACATGATTTTTACCACCGGACCCAGCCTGCTTATAGCACTGATACTGTATGGAATTCTTGGAATGAGGTATGCAGGCCAGGCATTGGATGTGGAAGGTATTAACGAACTGCTTAACGGACTGGCAGGACAGTTTGCCATCAATCCGCTTCTGTTTATACCGCCGCTGGTGGTTATCCTTATGGTGGTATTCAAGATTCCGGCAATACCAGGTCTTATAGGTGGTGTTGTGCTGGGTTCAATCTTCGCCACCATTTTCCAGGGCGCAGGTATGGGTGCAATCATAGATGCTGCCCATTACGGTTTTGTATCTGAAACCGGCATAGAAGCGATAGACGATCTTCTGTCCCGGGGCGGACTTGACAGCATGATGTGGACGGTATCACTTATTATGATAGCAATGTCCTTTGGCGGCACCCTGGAGAAAACAGGAATGCTTAATGCGCTGCTGGAAAAAGTACTTAAGCTTGTCAAGGGTACAGGCTCGCTTGTACTTTCCACTGTATTAACCTGTTTCTTCATAAACCTTACTTCGGGTGACCAGTACATGTCGCTGGTGGTGCCGGGTAGGATGTACAGAGAAGCATATAAAGAGAGGGGGCTGCATCCCAAGAACCTGTCA
Source organism: uncultured Clostridium sp. (assembly GCA_964529035.1). Classification (GTDB taxonomy): domain Bacteria; phylum Bacillota; class Clostridia; order Ch29; family Ch29; genus CAZGUG01. The sequence goes on along the minus strand of CAZGUG010000034.1, from coordinate 6,667 downwards.
AGGGTATTGGAGGATGCGGGCACCCTGTCTTCACCGCTTATTCCGTGGAATACCTGCGGGGCATTCATGTTATCAACGCTGGGAGTGCATCCCTTTGCGTATCTGCCCTTTGCTTTCTTAAACCTGTTAAACCCGATAATATCTGTAATTTACGGGTATACCGGAATAACAATGGAAAAACTTCCGGAAGCAAAGGCGGAAGAACCGGCGTAAAAAGCCAATGCTGCCTTCACGGATAAACCCCGTGGAGGCAGTTTTTTTATTTAATAAAAACAAAAACATCATATCGACAATAAGCAATTGGTTTTTACTTTAAAAGGCAAAACAATACTTTTTTCATTGAAGGGGAAACCGAGTACATTGAAGAAACATTAATGGTATACATTTTTGACGGAAACAGGGAGGGTTGATACATGGAACTTCAGGCAAAGGTTTCTGGCAGTGTACTGATATGCACAGTCACGGGTGAACTTGACCATCATACGGCTGAAGAGTTTAAAACTTTTGTGGATTATAATCTGCAGAACAATCCGGTAAAGCATTTGATACTTGATTTGTCGCATTTAAGCTTTATGGACAGTTCCGGGATTGGGGCCGTGATTGGCAGGTATAAAAGGGTGAGTTCTGCAGGGGGAAGGGTTGTGGTAGCAAATGAAAGCAAACAGGTATCCAGGGTGTTTAAAGTCTCGGGGATTTATGAGATAATCAGCTCATGCGGGAGCATTCGTCAGGCATTAAACAAATTGCAGAAGAGGCATGATACCTTTTTAAAGGAGTGAGCGTAAATGAGGAATAGAAATTATATGATACTTGAAATACCCAGCAAGTCACAGAATGAAGCCTTTGCCAGGGTCGTTGCCGCAGCATTTGCATCACAGCTTGATCCGACCATAGAGGAGATAGCCGACATAAAGACCGCGGTTTCGGAAGCGGTTACAAACTCGATAATACACGGCTACGAAAATTCAGAAGGTGTAATCGTCATGAAGTGCAGTTTAAGTGAAAATGAAATAGAAATTGAAATATCCGACGAGGGTAAAGGGATAGAAGACGTTAAGCAGGCAAGGCAGCCCCTTTATACGTCAAAGCCTGAACTGGAACGGTCCGGCATGGGTTTCACCGTGATGGAAACCTTTATGGATGAAGTGGAGGTGTATTCCGAAACAAACAAAGGCACCACGGTGATAATGAGAAAAAAATTTGCTTCGCTGACAGGGGAGCAAGGGGAAGAAAGAAATGAAGGAGAATAATGAACTTTTAAGCCACGATGAAACCCTGGAATTGATTGAAAGGGCCCAAAGAGGGGACAGGGAAGCGCAGTCCCTGCTTTTGAAAAGCAATATCGGGCTGATTAAAAGCATAGTAAGACGGTTTTTAAACAGGGGCTATGAATATGAGGACTTGTTTCAGCTTGGCAGCATAGGGCTTCTTAAAGCAATAAAAAACTTTGATACAGGTTACAATGTGAGGTTTTCAACCTATGCCGTACCCATGATAGCCGGAGAGATAAAAAGGTTTTTAAGGGATGATGGTATGATCAAGGTGAGCCGCTCCCTTAAGGAGCTTAATGCCAGGATACGTCAGGCTAAGGAAAGGCTTGTGAAGGACAGGGGAAGGGAGCCGACACTGGGTGAAATATCCGGGGAACTGGGGATACCCCAGGAGGACCTTGTGCAGGCCATGGATGCGGCTTCAGTGCCCGAATACCTTTACGATACAATACACCAGGATGACGGATCCCCCATATTTCTTATTGATAAGGTTGCCGCCGAGGCGGACGGCAGTACAGAGATGCTGGACAGGCTTGCGCTGAAGGAATTAATACATAAACTAAGACCGAGGGAAAGACAGATAATCATGATGAGATATTTCCAGGACAAAACCCAAACGCAGATTGCCAGGAAGCTTGGGATATCACAGGTCCAGGTGTCGCGCATCGAAAAGAAAATACTCAATAAAATGAGACAGTCAATGACCAAATAAAGAAGGACATGCAGGTCCTTTTTTTTATTTTTCGCCAATACACTGGGCGAGGCTGCGGTTTTTTTGAATTAAATAGTACTTTTGGACAATACTAAACCATGAACGGAGGGAATTGGATGATATACAGAAAAAGAACTGTTCTGGGCCTTATATTACTGTTCCTGATTGTATTTGCAGTCTATTCGTGCTTGGTTATATACGGAATAAGACGGAAAGAACCGAGCAAAGCAAAGCTTGTTATAACAGAGACAGTTGAACATAAAGGGTATGGGGATGGAATATGAAAAAGGAATCTTTGAACTATGTTCTGCCGGTTGATACATGCCCAAGGAAACCCAGGCTGCGCCACAGGATGGATTGTGAAACCCTGCAGCACACAATTCATGAAATTGAAACCAGGGCCGGAGGGAAGTGTACAAATAAATGAGTGCCGTCAGGAGACGGAAAGTCATTATTATTACCGACGGGGATAATATAGCAAGAAGGGCTGCTGAAACGGCTGCCGCCCGGGTTGGGGGAAGATGCATTTCCCGGTCGGCGGGGAATCCCACACCCCTGACCGGTGATGAGATTATAGAAATGATAAAACAGGCACCGGCAGACCCGGTGGTGGTGATGGTGGACGATCGGGGCAAACCCGGCCCGGGGGAAGGTGAGCAGGTAATAAAAAGCCTGGCGGGAGCCGAAGGCATAGAAATTATAGGGGTTATAGCGGCGGCATCCAATACCCAGGATGTTGAAGGGATAAAGGTGGATTATTCGGTGAATAATGACCTTGATATTATAAACGGCCCGGTTGACAAGGCCGGCAATCCGGCTGAGGGAGAAGTGGTTTGCGGTGACACTCTTGACATCCTTAACAGCATACGGGTGCCTTTAATAATAGGGATAGGAGATCCCGGCAAAATGGACGGTAAAGATGACTGTGTTTTGGGTGCGCCGGTACTTACCAAAGCACTGCGCCTTATACTTAAGGGAACCCTTGACAAGGAGGATGCACCTTCATGAATAGATAAAAGGTGCGGAATAACCGCACCTTGTTTGTCTACCGGTCATGATTCAGCAGCTCGTCAATTATCTGTTCAGAGGTTGTTTCTTCTTCCTCCTCTTGCTGCTGTTCTTCATCCTGGTTTCCGCCCGGCGGCCAGATGCCCCAGCCATCCCAGTCCTGCTCGTCGTCGTCCCAGTCATCCCTGTCCGGTGGTGTACCGAAGGGGTTATGGTATTCGCAGTATTCTGTGGGCACATCATAAATGGCATCCCTTGGTACAAGGTGTACCCTTGGATCTATGCCGCCTATGCTTTCCAAAAATTCTTCACTGTCAAAGGGTACCGGCCTTTGTACAAACACTCTTGATTCCACCAGCGTGGGAGGACAAAAGGGAGTTGCCAGCTGGTTGCTGGTTACGTCAATATCCCTCACCACATGTACATCATCAAATTCGGCAGGCTCGGTGCCCCTTATAAACAATTCGTTTCTTACGGTGTTTCGCGGGTCCATATACGAAAGGTCTGTGGGAAGTTTACCCGACTTTGTGTCTACCGCCCTTGTCACTATATTATCCGGCCTTTCAAAATCGTCAGTCGGCAGGCCTTCATGTATCTGTTCCATTACTTTACGCCACAGTATGGCAGGGTAAGAACCACCGCCAAAGGACATGGGTTCAGGTTCGTCGTGCCCCATCCATACCGAGGCAACATAGTGCGGAGTATATCCAATGAACCATGCGTCGACGGAATCAGTCGTGGTGCCCGTCTTACCTGCTATTGGCATGTTGAAATTGGCGCTGGTACCGGTACCTGCCCGTACCACCGATTTCATCATATCCGTCATAATATATGCCACATCTTCGTCCACTACCTTGGTTTTTAACGGATTGTTTTCCAAAAGCACATTCCCGTTTGCATCCGTTACCCTTGCATAGGATATAGGCTGTACTCGGACACCTTTGTTTGCCAGGGTACCGTAAGCGGTGGCCATATCTATAGGTGATACGCCCTTTGTCAGGCCTCCCAGGGCCAGCGATGCCAGGTTTTTGTCCATAACCGGACCGCCTTCCACCAGGCTTGTAAGGCCCAGCCTTTGGGCATAATCAAAGGCTGTGTCTATGCCTAAATCATTTAGTATCCTTACGGTCAGTACGTTCATTGACCATTGTATACCTTCCCTTACTGTACTTAGACCCCAATATGTGGGCCGTCTTGTTTCGGAATCTGTATACCAGTTTTTGGGGATCCACAGTTTGCCGTCACCGGCGATAAAAGCCACCGGAATATCGTCTACCACGGTTGCTGTGGTGTATCCATTGTCTATGGCGGCGGTATATACCGAAATGGGCTTTATGGAAGAACCGGGCTGGCGGAAAGACTGGGTGGCCCTGTTGAGCAGCAGTTGGCCCTCCTGTCCTCTTCCCCCGACCATGGCCTTGATTTGCCCGGTCTTGTAATCAATAATAACCATTGCTCCCTGGGGCTGCGGCACTCCCTTTTCATCTTCTGCGGTTTTACCGAAATTGTCAGAGTCCCTGAAGGCTTCTTCCACGATTTCCTGCATCTTTACGTCAATGGTTGAGTAAATCTGCAGCCCGCCGTTGAACAGCAGGTTATTTGCTTCATCCTTAGTGTAGTTATATTTTTCCATCAGGTCTTCCCTTACGTCTACTTTAACCTTGTCTATGAAGTATGAGGATATAGCCATTTCTTCTTCCTCCACTTCGCCTCTTTCATATACGAGTTCCTGTTTAACCGCACTGTCATATTCCTCCTGGCTTATATAACCCTCATCCAGCATGTTTCTTAGAACCAGTTCCTGGCGTTTTTTGGCATTATCAGGATTTAGGTAGGGCGAATATAAACTTGGATTATTTGTAACTCCGGCTACCATTGCACCTTCGGCCATTGTCAGTTCGGAAGGGTTTTTCCCGAAATAGGTCATGGAGGCGGCATGAATCCCATAGGCGCTGTGACCGAAATATATGGTATTGAGATAGGCCTCCAGTATCTGGTCCTTGGTGAACACCCTCTCCAACTTTATTGCAAGGTACTGCTCCTGTATCTTTCTTTTGAATTTCTGCTCCTGGGTCAGGACAACGTTTCTAACCAACTGCTGCGTAATGGTGCTGGCACCCGCTACTATTCTTCTTTGCTTTAAATTCTGGATTGTTACACCAATTATTCTTCTTAAATCTATACCGAAATGCTGCCGGAACCTTTCATCCTCAATTGCAATAAATGCATTCTGTACGTGTTTTGGTACGTCGTCGAGATGCACCAGTGTTCTGTTAACCTCTGCATGAATCCTGTCCACTATTTCACCGGTGCTCTCTTCATATACAATTGAAGACTGCCTGAGCTGCAGTATATCCTCCGGGCTTATTTCGGGAGCATCCTTAAGATAGGCGGCCACTATGCCGAAGGCCGCCCCTGCCCCGATAAACGCAATCAGCAACACAACAACTATTATAAGCCTTAACACGCTTATTTTCCTTTTCTTTTTTGTACCGTCATTTTTTTTGGTCATTAGGCTTTACCTCCTCTGAGGGACCTTGCAAGTAGTTTGTTACATTATTCTGATTATAACACAAATACACAAAAAAAATAAACATCTTAAATTTACGTTGATGCAGGGCAAAACCGGCTGTAAGGCTTCAGTATACAATGTGACTATAAAGATATTACAAACATAATATATAAGGAAGGAGGTTTTTAAAATGGGAAGGCCCCGCTTCAGAGCAAAGTTCGGTAGAAAATCCGCCACCAGAAATAGAATAAAACGCTCCGCTTTATTAATAGTCTTTATATTTTTCATATTGTTTGTTACCTGGATTATTAACTATAATATCAAGCCGCCGCTTCTGGCAATATCCGAAGTCAGGGCAAAAACAATAGCCATAGAGGTAATAAACGAGGCGATTATATCCGAACTTACATATAAAATCAGATATGAAGACCTGTTCGTTATCAAAACAGATAATGAAAACAGGGTTACTATGCTGCAGGCAAATACCATGTTCATGAACCGGATAGTTTCTGAGACTGCACTCAGCATACAGGAAAAACTAAAACAGATGGGTACAAAAAGGGTGGGTATTCCATTGGGCAGTATTCTGGGAAGTGAAATTTTTGCAAACCTCGGTCCCAGGCTGAATATTGAAATACTGCCGATGGGTACAGTTGTGGTTAACTTTGCTACCGACTTTGAGCAGGCGGGAATAAACCAAACAAGACACAAAATCTATCTGGCGGTGGATACCCAGGTAAGAATAGTGCTTCCCCTGGCGAGTGATGTGGTTGATGTGAATACCAGAATTCCCATAGCCGAAACTATAATAGTAGGAGAAATTCCGCAAAGCTATATTTTTGTTCCCGAGGACGGCTTGTTGAACATCATTCCCGAAACCGCGAAATAGATTTATATGAAAAAGGAAGAAGACGGTAGTATTGTTCGGGAAATTAATAGAAAATGATGGCGTATGGTAATTTTTAAACGTTGAAATACATACAATAATCATGTAATATAAACATTGCTGTCGCATAAAACGAAGTTGGCAGAACAGGAATAAAGAGTATGTTGACAGCGTAAAGTTTATGTGCTAATATATAAAAGTCGCCGTCGGGCGGGAAAATGCGCGGCGGAGGCGTGAACCTTTGAAAACTAAACAGTGCGAAACAAACATGTAAGGCA
>CAZGUG010000033.1:0-21637 GCA_964529035.1 uncultured Clostridium sp. | reverse complement strand
ATGCATTTTTATGCACTATGTTTGCATTTATTTGTAATATTATGCATGCATCTGCGTCGGTCAATCCTACGCATATGATTGTATGTGTGCGTTTCTTCCTATTAGATTCATATTAGATTCATAATTACTGCTTCTAGCTCCTATTTTTGATAAAAAATTAATATTGTTATTTATGTAAGTTTATAGTATAATCAGTTAAATGTAAGAGTTGTACTTACCGGGTTTAGAGTATCAAATCCGGGATAACCGGGAAATCCATTTATTTCAATAAGGGGGTAACAAAATGGTAAGAAAGTTGTCTATTCTGTTAATCGCACTGTTGACTGTGTCTCTTTTGATTTCAGGCTGCGCACCAGCAGCATCCGATGAAACAGCAGCAGAAGAAGACGTAATCAAAATCGGAGTATTTGAACCGATGACAGGTGCGAACGCAGCAGGGGGAGAGCTTGAAGTCGAAGGCATAAGGCTGGCTAACAGGCTGTATCCCGAAGTCATGGGCAAAAAAGTGGAACTGGTTATTGTTGACAATAAATCGGACGCCGTAGAAGCAGCCAGCGCAGCAGCACTTCTTGTGGAAAAGGAACAGGTAGCAGCAATAATAGGAAGCTGGGGCAGCTCATTTTCAATGGCCGCCGGTGACGTCATAAAAGACAAGGTGCCTACGGTAGGGGCTTCATGTACAAATCCTCTGGTTACCCAGGGCAACGACTGGTATTTCAGGGTATGCTTCATAGACCCGTTCCAGGGTAAGGTAATGGCAACCTACTCCTATGAAAACCTTGGAGCCAGAAAAGCTGCTATAATTCAGGAAGTCAACAACGACTACGCTATCGGCCTTGCAAAATTCTATACCGATGCGTTCAAGGAACTTACCGGAGATGACGATTCCATAGTATCCGTGGCAAACTACAATACGGGAGACCAGGACTTCAACGCACAGCTTACCAACATCAATTCCGCAAATCCCGATGTTATTTTCGCACCGGGTAACTTTACCGAATCGGCACTCATAGTAAAGCAGGCCAAACAGCTTGGTATCGACGTACCAATTATTGGCGGCGATACCTATGAGACACCCGAGTTTGTGGATATAGGCGGAGAAGCTGTTGAAGGCTGCGTGTTCTCAACATTCTTTACTTCCGAAACACCAATAACCGCAGAGTCCGAAACATTCCTGGCAGAATACAGGGAAGAATACGGGAAAGAGCCGGCTGCCGTGACAGCCCTTGCCTATGATGCATATATTCTTATACTTGACGCTATAGAAAGGGCCGGATCAACCGACCCGGTTGCTTTGAGGGATGCACTTGCCGAAACCGAAGGCTTCGAAGGAGCTGCCGGGATAATAACCCTTGATGAAAACGGCGATGCCGTTAAGAACGCGGTTATCAAGCAGGTTAAAAACGGTGAATTTGTTTACATGGATACAATTGAACCCAGATAAATGCAGTTTGTTGGGAGAAATACGCTTCCTTCCCCATAGGAAGGAAGCGTATTTTTGCGGACATTACAGATTGGTGGTGAGTATATGACTTTTGACGTGTTCCTGCAGCATTTAACAAACGGAATATCCCTGGGCAGCCTCTACGCCCTTGTAGCCATAGGCTATACCATGGTTTACGGTATTCTAAGGCTCATAAATTTCGCCCACGGGGATATTTTTATGATGGCAACTTATTTCACATTTTACAGTATTGTAATTTTCGGAGTACCCTGGTATGCTGCATTCTTAGCGGTAATAGTCGTAACAGGAGCCCTGGGAATAGTTCTGGAAACCTCCGCCTACAGACCCTTAAGGGATGCACCTCGAATTTCAATTATGATATCCGCCATAGGCGCGTCCTTCCTCCTCGAAAACCTTGCCATCGTAATATTCGGTGGAAGGCCAAAGGCCTTTCCGGCACCGGATTTTTTCACCGAAGTAATCAGGTTTGGTACGGTTGCTATCCAAAGGCTTACATTCATAATACCGGTTATGACCCTGGTGCTCTTGTTTGTGCTTTTGTACCTGATAAACAATACCAAGAGCGGTATGGCAATGAGGGCGGTTTCAAAGGACTATGAAACCTCCCGTCTTATGGGGGTTGACGTAAACAGAACCATTTCCGTTACCTTCGGTATCGGCTCCATGCTGGCGGCGGTCGGCGGAATTATGTGGGGAATGAAATTTCCTCAGATTCAGCCCCTCATGGGAGTTATGCCGGGTATAAAGTGCTTTATTGCCGCCGTTATAGGAGGAATAGGTAATATCCACGGCGCCGTAATAGGCGGGTTTGTTTTGGGCCTTGCGGAAATACTGCTTATTGCCTTCCTGCCAGATTTGACCGGTTACAGGGATGCCTTCGCATTTATTCTTCTGATAATAGTTTTACTGCTCAGACCCACCGGCATAATGGGCGAAAAAATAGCGGAGAAGGTGTAGCCTATGAAAAAAAGAAACGCAATACTCACAATATTATCGATACTGTTTCTGATAGCCTTCCTGTACTATGCCGACAACCGATTCAATGCCTACCAGATAAGAGTACTCAACCTATGTGCCATATATGCCATCCTGGGCCTCAGCATGAATCTGATAAACGGTTTTACTGGATTGTTCTGCCTGGGCCATGCAGGCTTCATGGCAATTGGTGCTTATACAAGCGCTTTGTTGACAATGCCGGTAGCGGTGAAGGACCAGAATTTCTTTCTTGCTCCCATTAACGAAGCCCTGCGTACCGTAACACTGCCCTATCCCGCCGCACTGCTTGTGGCAGGAATACTGGCGGCAGTGTTCGCATTCCTGATTGGTGCTCCCGTTTTAAGACTGAGGGGAGACTATCTGGGAATTGCAACCTTAGGATTCGCAGAGATAATTAGGATAGTAATAACCAATCTACAAACCATAACCAATGGAGCCCTGGGGCTGAAGGCTATTCCCGCCAAAACAACCCTGTGGTGGAGCTTTGGTATAGCAGCCTTAACGACGGTGGTTATACTGCTTCTTATAAAAAGCAGCTACGGAAGGGCCTTCAAAGCTATCCGGGAGGATGAGGTAGCCGCCGAAGCCATGGGGGTAAGCCTTTTCAGACATAAGGTGCTCTCCTTTGTTATAGGAGCATTCTTTGCCGGTGTTGGCGGTGGACTTCTGGGAAACCTGTTGGGCGCAATAAACCCGCTTCTTTTCAGGTTCACCCTGACCTTCAATATACTGCTGATAATCGTCCTGGGCGGCATGGGAAGTATAACCGGTACAGTTATATCCGCCTTTATAGTTACCACCGGCCTGGAGTTTTTAAGGTTTTTGGACCAGCCCTTCAGCCTGGGTTTTGTTCAGGTCCCCGGTATCGCCGGTTTGAGAATGGTGGTATTCTCGGCACTTCTGATGTTGGTTGTGCTGTTCTTCCGCAGGGGACTTATGGGCACCAATGAGTTTAGTTGGGATTATATAGTAGGCCTTTTCAAAAATATGTGCAAAGGTACCGGTAAACCTCTTTCCAAGGGAGGTATCAAGTAATGGCACATCTAAGAATAGATGCAATAACAAAACAATTTGGCGGGTTGACGGCTGTTAAGGATTTCAACCTGGAGCTTCAAAAAGGCGAAATAATAGCCCTAATAGGCCCCAACGGAGCCGGTAAAACCACCGCCTTCAATATGATTACAGGGGTATATGAGCCTACCAGGGGTAAGATATTCTTTAATGGAAAAGAGATCACAGGCCTGCGTCCCGATCAAATTACCAAGCTGGGTATCGCAAGGACTTTCCAGAATATAAGGCTTTTCAGGGAACTAAATGTCTTGGACAACGTGTTGATTGCAAACCATCTGCACCTTAAATCCAACCTGTTTGAAGCAGTATTTCATCTTCCCAGATACAGGAACGAAAACAGGGAGATGCTGGACAAATCGATGTTTCTGCTGGAAAAACTGGGACTTGCCGACAACAGAGACGATAAATCCAATTCACTGCCCTACGGTAAGCAGAGAAGGCTGGAGATAGCAAGGGCTTTGGCCACCAATCCGGAAATACTGCTGCTTGATGAACCGGCGGCGGGGATGAACCCTTCGGAAGCCGAGGATTTAACCGAATTTATTAAACAGTTGAGATACGACTTTGACCTCAGCATCTTTTTGATAGAGCACCATATGAATGTTGTAATGGGCATTTCAGAAAGGATTTACGTACTGGACTACGGAATCACCATCGCCCAGGGTAGTCCCTACGAGATACAAAACAACCAGAGGGTCATAGAAGCTTACCTGGGGGTGAACGGAGATGCTTAAAATAGAAAACCTGGTGGTTTCCTACGGCGGAATTGAAGCCTTGAAGGGAATCAGCATGGAGGTTGAGGAAGGTAAAATTGTAACACTGGTTGGTGCAAACGGCGCCGGAAAAAGTACAACCCTGAGATCCATTGTTGGCTTGGTTAAACTAAAGAGCGGCGCCATAACGTATAAGGGCAAAAATTTACTGAATGAAAAAACCCAGAATATAGTAAGGAAGGGTATTACACTGGTGCCTGAAGGCAGAAGGGTTTTCCCTAACCTTACAGTTAAGGAAAACCTGAAAATTGGTGCCTTTACAAGAACCAACACAAAAGAAGTTAACATGGACCTGGATTTTGTTTACTCAATATTCCCGATACTTAAGGAAAGAAACTGGCAGCTGGCCGGTACGCTGTCGGGAGGAGAACAGCAGATGCTGGCCGTGGGCAGGGCACTCATGTCAAAGCCGAAACTCTTAATGATGGACGAACCTTCCCTAGGCCTTGCTCCGCTGATTGTCAAAGAAATATTCGGTATAATAGAGGAAATTCACCGGCAGGGCGTTACAATACTGCTTATCGAGCAAAACGCCAACGCAGCTCTTCATATAGCCGATGTAGGTTACGTAATGGAAACGGGACGGATAACCCTGAAAGGCAGCGGCAGGGAACTGTTGGAAAACGAAGATGTGAAAGCAGCGTATCTTGGCAAGAGAACAAGTAAATAACCATTTGAAACGAAAAAGCCCTGGCCTTACTTACCGGGGCTTTTTTACATTTGTATCATATCCCAGCCCAGACAATACCTCTCTGTCTTGTTTGTTTATCTTAAAATGAATAAAATCATGGAAGGCATCACCAGAAGTATTAGAGCGAACCGCATCGTCTGCATTAGGCTTACAGTAACAGCATCCGCATCCATATCCAGAGCAAGGACACTCATTTGGGTAACCCCCGCTGCTGCGCATGCTAAAAGAGATGTAACCAGGTCCCATCCGTAATATCGGTGAATAAAAAATCCCAAGGCAACTCCATTTAGAACCACCACTATTGAAAACACAAAAATGGGAAGCATTAAAGTATGCAGAGTACCAACAATATTAGGTGTAAATGTGCTTCCCAGATAGCCCCCAAGCCCAACCTGCGCACATACAACCAACCAACGGGGAACTTCATTAAGGGCCACTCCGGAGATACGTAATAACGAAACAGCAGCCATTGCTCCCAGTATACCTCCAACCGGTACCCCAAAATACCTTGCTGTAAATCCGCCAATTCCTCCTATTATTAGGGTAGCCAATACGCCAAATAACTTATGTCTGCTGCCATCAGCCTCATCAGCCTTCGGCAGTGATTGAGTAACCGCCTCTTCTCTTATATCATGCCTATATTTCGAAGCGATTATTGGAACGCTAAGGCAAACTGCCAACACTCTTACAAACTGAAATAGTGTAACTACCGGCACGCTCAAATTATAAGACAGGGCAATTAATCCCATTTCCGATAATCCGCCGGGTACCGATCCGAAAAGAGCTGTCCCCAGGTCCATTCCTGTAACTTTTGCCAATAATATGCCTACCACCAGGCTTATACATATCATCCAAACGGAACTCAATAATCCCGGTACAATTAACAGTTTAAGCCGGGATACTTTTTGCCTACTGAATTTGCATCCTAATACTATTCCCAGTATTGCCTGGAAAGAAGTGCTCAAATAGGAAGGTAGTTCTGCCCATCCAGCACCCTGGCTGGTAACCAGAGCTACCATTATCAAAGCTCCTGTAATAGCACCTCCGGGTATATGTAACAACTTAAATATTCGATAACCTAAAAACCCCAATAAAAAAATAAGCACACATGTTGTAGGTAAAGATAAAACAATGTCTTCCATCGTATGTCAAAACCCCCAATTCAGCTAAACAACCACTGGCTTTAAAATCCAGCATATCAAGCCCGCCACATATGGCCAGTAATGCCTCCCGCTTCAATCATCGGCACTGCCTGATGAGGTTTCCACGGTGAACGGATTCTACTTTTTTCCCACGCATAACATGAACGAGATCTTCCGACATACGAAGCCCCTCACAATCTTTATCTACACATTCCGGTTTCTGAATTTCTCCTGTTTGCGCTGTTTTAAGTCCTCAAGTTCGCTCTTAAGCCTTTTCTGCTCGCCCTTTGCCCGGCTTAACTGCATCTCCAGTTCCTTTTTCTGCTCCTCAAGCATTTGAATCCGCGCTTTTGCATCCTTCGTTTCCTTCTGGACCTTCAACCACTCTTCATAAATATTTGATGCCTCTTCCTGGGAGTTGCTCAGCTGCTGTTTCAGGTTGTTTATTTCGGCTTTGTACCCGGCAATCTCCTCCCCGGCTTTTCTCATCCGGTACCTGGCATCCTCCAGTTCCTTTTCCGGCTTGTTGGCTTCCTTCAGGGCAATCTCGAGTTCCCTTTTCAGCTTGAAATAATCATCGGCTATGTTCAGAGCGGTTAATACGGCCAGCATGGCATTGTTCATTATACTGCTCTTCTTATTGAGCTCCTTCATTTTCTTATCCACATGCACGGCAATGCTGTGAAGGTATTCCTCGGGTTCTTCCCCCACCATGGTATACTGATGACCCATTATTTCTACTGCAACCTTGCTTTTTTCTTTCTGCATGGCCAACTCCTCCAGTACCAGCATATAATTAACCAATACCAGCTAATTACATATTATTATAACATATACTGAGGTTGCTGGCTAAAATTATTGATTTGATTTTATCTAAGCACCGCTCCGGCCTTGTTTTTCAAGCCTTTCAGAACCTTTTGCATAACCTCCCCCGCTTCCTGTTCTGTCAGGGTTTTTTCCCTGGACCGCAGCGTCAGCGAATAGGCAACGCTTTTTTTGCCTTCGGGTATCTGCTCGCCGGTATATATGTCAAAAAGGCCTATTTCTTCTACAATGTCTCCGCCAGCCTCCTGTATTATCTGATGCAGGGTCCCCGCTTCAACTTCTCTGTCAACAATCACCGCAATATCCCTGTTAACCGAGGGATACTTTGGTAAGGGCGTATAGGTCACCTGGCTGTCCGCCTTTTCCATTAACAGGTCAAAATCCAGCTCTCCGGCATAGGTCCGCACTTCAATACCATAGTTTTTCAAAACCTCAGGATGCACCTCGCCGATTATCCCCAACGTCTCACCGTCAACCAGTATCTCTGCGGCCCTTCCGGGGTGATACGGACCGGCCTTAATCCTCCTGAAATCATAACCGGTAATGTTAAGCTCTCCAAGCAGTGTTTCCACCCTTCCCTTTATTGAATAAAAGTCTTCCCCGCCGTAAAGCCCTATGGCTAATGTCATCTTTTCGTCTGGCAGGTCCTTAAGCGGTATTTCCCGGGGTATGAACCTTGGCGCTATTTCGTAAAATCCCGCCCTCTGGGTTCCCCTGTTGTAGTTTAGCGATACTACGTTCAGCATTGACGGAAGAAGGGTTGTTCTCATAATGCTGTATTCTTCCCCGAGGGGATTTTGTATTGTCACCGTTTTCCGAAGCGCACTGTCTTTGGGCAGGTTTATTTTATCAAATACCGAAGGACTCTCAAATGAATAGGTGTAAATCTCATACATGCCGCAGCCGCACAATACGTCCCTTACCCTATCCCTTGTTTTTTCCCTGCGGCTTCTGGTGCCCAGCACCCAGCTTCCCGTCATGACTGTTTTGGGGATATTGTCATACCCGTACAGCCTTGCCACCTCTTCCACTATGTCATAGTCAAGGCGTATATCCTGGCGGAAAGTAGGTATGGTAATGCAGAGCCTCCGGTCCTTAAGCTCCACCTTCATTTCCAGCCTCTCCAGCATATCCTTCATCCTTTGGGGGGATAAGCTGATTCCTATAAGCTTGTTTATCCTTTCGGCTTCCACTTCCAGGTAGTAGGGCTTCGGCGGATTGGGATACACATCCATTACACCGTCTACCACCTCTCCGGCCCCGAGCTGTTCCATAAGGGCCGCCGCCCTCTCAGAAGCCGTCCCTGCAAGGTCCTGGTATACACCCCTTACAAACCGGAAAGAGGCTTCACTCCAAAGACCCAGCTTCTTGCTGGTTTTCCTTACGTTATATCCGTTGAATGAGGCGGTCTCCAGCAGTATGGTACGGGTTTTTTGCGTTATTTCGGAATACTCCCCCCCCATAACCCCGGCTATGCCTACCGGTTCCTTTGCATCCGCAATAATCAGGTCGTTGGTATCCAATTTCCTTTCCTTACCGTCCAGTGTGACAATTTTTTCACCGTCTCCGGCACGCCTCACTATAATTTCCCTGCCGCCGACCTTTTCAAGGTCAAAGGCATGCATGGGCTGACCGGTTTCCAGCATTACATAGTTGGTTATGTCCACAATGTTGTTTATCGGTCTCATGCCCGCCTGGATAAGCCTTTTTTGCATCCACTGGGGTGAGGGTTTTATGTTTATATTGTCAATAACCCTGCCGAGATACCTGTAGCACAGGTCGGGTTCCCGAATCGAAATGCCCTTTAAATAGTCCTTAATGCTTCCTTTTTTGTTTTTGGCCGTCGTTTCAGGCATTTTACACGGAACTCCCAGGGCCGCTCCCACTTCCCGGGCTATTCCTAAAATACTGAGGCAGTCCGGCCTGTTGGTGGTAATCTCAAAGTCAATCACTTTTTCATTGAGGCTAATTACCTCCCTAATATCGGTACCCGGCGTGTATTCACCGTCGAGGATGAATATGCCTTCCTTCTTTTCTTCCGTAAGGCTGTCAAGGTCCAGTGCCAGTTCAAGGGCGGAGCACATCATGCCCTCTGAATCCTCCCCGCGAATCCTGCCCGCGTTTATTTCAGTACCGCCGGGCAGCACCGCACCGTCAAGGGCCACCGGTATGAAATCACCCTTCTTTACATTCAGTGCACCGGTAACAAGCTGAAGCACCCTGTCTCCCACGTCCACCATGCCTATCAGCAGCTTGTCGGCATTGGGATGGGGTTTTATTTCGGTAACCTTTCCCACCACAATCCTGTCAATAACCTCGCCGGCTTCCTGGATAAGCTCCACCTTTGTTCCCGACATGGTCAGGATATCCGCCAGCTGGTCAACGTCCATACCAATATCAACATAATCTTTCAACCAATTAACAGGTACAAGCATTCTACTCCCCTCCTAAAATTGACTTAAGAACCTTATATCGTTTTCAAAAAGAAGCCGCATATCCTCTATGCCGTATTTAAGCATTGTAAGCCGGTCAAGTCCCATCCCAAAGGCAAATCCCGAATACTTCGAAGTATCAATGCCGCATCTTTCGAGGACCTTCGGGTGCGTCATTCCGGCCCCCGACAGTTCAATCCAGCCGGTATCCTTGCATACCCTGCATCCCTTTCCGTTGCACACAAAGCAGGTGGCGTCTATCTCGGCGGAGGGCTCTGTGAACGGGAAATGGCTGGGCCTGAATTTTGTCTCCATATGCTCGCCGTACAGCTTTTTAACAAACAGGTCAAAGGTACCCTTAAGGTCACCCAGCGTAATCCCCTCATCAACCACCAGCCCTTCTATCTGGTGAAAAACCGGGGAATGCGTGGCATCCACATCGTCAGCACGGTATACCCTGCCGGGAATAATAACCCTTATGGGCGGTTTTGTTTTTTCCATCACCCTGGGCTCGTCCGGCGACGTATGGGTGCGCAGTACGATATCGTCGTTGATATAGAATGTATCCTGTACATCCCTGGCCGGATGGTCCTCGGGGATATTCAGCGCTGTAAAATTGTAGTAGGCCAGTTCAACCTCCGGCCCTTCAATCATGCTGAACCCAAGTCCCAAAAATATGCTCTTTATCTCCTCAAGGGTCTTGGTAAGCGGATGTTTTTTCCCCCTTGGAAACCTGATTCCGGGTATGGTAATGTCTATCTCCTCTTCTTTAAGCCGTCTTTCCTTTTGGAATACCATCACTCTTTCTTTCTGAGCCTTCAAAAGCGCTTCTATTTCTTCCTTTGCGCTGTTCACCAGGTTTCCCATGATCGGCCTTTCATCGGGGGACAGACTACCCATGCCTCTTAATAAAGCCGTCAGCTCTCCCTTTTTACCCAGGTATTTTACCCGACTGCTTTCTATCTCGCCCGGTTTCCGGCAGGCCTTAATTTCTTTGCTGGCATTTTCGAGTATAACCTTAAGTTTTTCCTTCATAACTCCCATCTCCCTTCTGGTTTACAGTTTTGCCCGTATGTATTTAAAATATAAAAAACTCCGTCCAAGGGACGAAGTTATGCTCCGTGGTTCCACCCTACTTCACCGTAAAATGACGGCCTCGTTGAAATAGTCGTGCAAATTAACGTTTGCTCTACGTCGGAACCTACTATCAAAAAGAATTCAGCCCCGCCGCTCGGAAGGGAACTTCAAAGGGCCCCATTTTGAGGAATGCTTTCAGCCGGTGACATTCCCTCTCTGCCAGATGAAACCTTTCTACTTTCCTTCTTCATCGCGTTATATTAAATATCTATTGTGTAAGCAGACTTCTGTACATTAAATAAGCAACTATAGAGCCGGTAGCCTCAAACATTCTCCAGAACACGTCAGCGGTAAGCATCGAAAAAGACCACCCTTCATGTTAATACTGCCAATATCAGCCTGTGCGCTTATTATATCACAGGCCGCAGGCCATTACAAGGTTTTGTTATGTTAACCTTTGCTCCATGGCTTTGTAAAGCAAAATCCCGCATGCTACTGCAGCATTCAATGACTCCGCACCGCCGGGCATCGGCAGCACCGCGCTTATGTCCGAGCTTTTCCTTGCAATTTCCGAAATACCGTTGGCCTCATTGCCTATTATTATACCTGTTCTGCCGCGATAATCAATATCCCAATAGGAGGTATCGCCCTCCGGGCTTGCTGCTACAAGCCTCACGCCTAACTTATGCAGCCCGGCAAGCAAACCCTCGGTATCGTTTTCCCGTACCACCGGAATACTGAATATAGAACCCATCGTGCTTCTTACCGTTTTCGGGTTGTAAAGGTCAACGGTACCTTTTAGCAAAACCACCCCATGGGCACCGGCAGCATCCGCCGTCCGGATAATGGTTCCAAGGTTTCCGGGGTCCTGAAGCCCGTCCACGATTACAAGCAAAAGGTCCGAAGCTGCAGTTATGTCCTCCAGCCTGTATTCCTTCATGTTTATAACCGCCAGGATATGCTGTGGATTCTCGGTATCGGTTATCGTTTCGTACAGACTCTCGCTTATCTCCACAGCCCTGACCCCGGCATCCCGAACTCTTTCTACAAGCTCACCGCCTCCGGATATTCGGTGTATTTGTTTCGAATAGACCACCTCTTCCACAGGTGCTTTTGCTTCCAGCGACTGCAAAACACTGCGCACGCCTTCGATGAAGTACTGGCCTTTCTTTTTTCTTCCCGCCACGGTATGCAGCCTGTATATTTTTTTAATAAGGTGATTTTCGCGGCTGGTTATCACTGCCTGTCTGCTCCTTTCTGAGCCCTGTTCTCCAATCGCGCTATACCGTCGTTGTCTCCCACCACAACAAGCACATCGTTTTCAATAATCTTATCCTGGGCCTTGGGTGATATGTTGATTTCCCCTTCACGCTTTATAGCTATAACATTTATCCCGTATTTCCCCCTCATGTTAAGCTCCATCAGCGTTCTGTCCTTCCATTCCGGAAGTGCCGCCACTTCAATTATGCTGTAATCCTGGGAAAGTTCAATAAAATCCAGTATGTTGGTTGATACCAGGTTATGTGCCACTCTCACACCCATGTCCCTCTCGGGGAACACCACCCGGTCGGCGCCAATCTTGTACAGCACCTTGGCGTGCAGCTCGCTCTGGGCCTTGGCGACCACGTAACCCACTCCCAGTTCTTTCACTATAAGTGTAACCAGTATGCTGGCCTGGATATCCGAGCCTATTGATACAACCGCCACGTCGAAGTTCCTGAGCCCAATCGAGCGCAGGGTGCTTTCATCGGTGGCATCCGCCTGTATGGCATGGGTTACCGAATCCGATATGTCCTGGACCACGTCTTCCCTTTCGTCCACTGCCAGCACGTCATGACCCAACTCGTAAAGGGTCTTCGCCAGGCTGCTGCCGAACCTGCCCAGCCCAAGCACTGCAAATTGTTTCAATCCAAACACCGTCCTATCCCACTAGAATTTTCTCTTCCGGGTATCTCATCCTGGCCTTGTTTTTTGTCTGTCTCCGGGCCAATGCAAGCGCTACCGTCAAGGGCCCCAGCCTTCCGGCATACATTGTCGCAATTATTATTGCTTTACCAACCGGCGTTAGGGCGGGGGTTATTCCCATGCTGAGGCCTACGGTACCGAAGGCGGAAAACGCTTCAAATAAAACATACATAAATTCCGCATCCTCGGTTATGGTCAGCACTGCCACCACCGCCGCTATAATAAGCAGGGAAATTACCACTATGGTAAGGGCACGGTACACCAGTTCCTTTGAAATCCGCCTTCCAAAAACTTCGGTATCCTCTCTGCCCTTAACCACCGATACCACAGTCCATATTAGTATTCCGGCGGTGGTGGTTTTAACGCCCCCAGCGGTGGACCCGGAAGAGCCGCCTATGAACATCAGAATAATGTTCAAAAATCGGGTTGCGTTGGTCAGTTCATTTGTCGGCAGCGTATTGAACCCGGCAGTCCTCGGGGTCGCCGAGTGAAACAGGGAAGCCATGAGTTTCCCCCCGGGTGACAGCGGGCCGAGGGTGGCCGGATTTGAATATTCAAGAACCAGGGTAAGCACCGCACCCAGGCCCAGCAGTATAACCGTCAGCAAAAGCACAAGCTTTGTATGCAGCGAATACCTCCTCGGCTTTTTACCCCTCAGCATTTCGGCTATTACCGAAAACCCCAGGCCTCCGATTATCAGCAGTGTGATAATTATGCCGTTTACCAGGTAATCGCTTACATAGGGCGTAAAACTCCTGTAACCGCCTATTAAATCGAACCCCGCATTGCAGAATGCCGAAACCGAATGAAAAACCCCGTAGGCCAGTCCCTTTGCCGGTCCGAACTGCGGTACAAACCTTAAAGAGAGCAGGACGGCCCCTATTCCCTCTACCAGGAGAGTGCCGATTATTATATATTGGGTAAGCCTTACAACCCCCTGCAAGTTCAGCCGGTTTTGCTGCTGTTGTATAACCAGCCGTTCCCTGAGGCTTATCCTTCTGCCGAGAATGATAAAAATCATTGTGGCAAAGGTCATAAAGCCCAGTCCGCCTATTTGAATAAGCAGCATAATTATCACTTTCCCGAATACCGACCAGTATGTACCGGTATCCACCACAACCAGGCCGGTAACACAGACCGCCGACGTAGCCGTAAAAAGGGCATCAAGAAAGTTTGTTCCTCCGCCGTCCGCCGCTGCATAGGGCAGCGAAAGCAGGAAGGCCCCGAAAATAATCAGCACAATAAACCCCAGCACCAGCACTTGAGAAGGTTCCAGCCTGAAGTTTTTGTTTTTCCTGCCGCCGGCTCCGGCAATTATCCTTCTTTTTATGTCCATCACCTCTAATCAAGCTCTCCGCATCAAAGCGACATTAAGCCAAACACTCCTAAATCGACAAAAAAGTGAACCTGTGGCTCACTTTTAATTTGACTGCTCTGTAGGTTGATTTCTGGCGACGCTTACTAGTTCGCTGAACCCTTCTGCATCGTTTACCGCCATGTCTGCCAGCATTTTTCTGTTTATTTCTATACCGGCGTTTTTCAAACCGCTTATAAGCTTACTGTATGACATTCCGTTTGCCCTGGAAGCAGCATTAATCCTTGCTATCCACAATCTCCTGTAATCCCTCTTCTTCAATCTTCTTCCGATATATGCATACATAAGGGATTTCATTACCGCCTGGTTTGCCGTTCTGTACAGCTTGCTCTTTGCTCCCCTGTATCCCTTCGCTAGTTTTAATATCTTCTTATGCTTTTTCTTTGCATTAACAGCTCTCTTAACTCTGGCCATATATATATCCTCCTTGTACTTTACTTACGCATAGGGCAGTAATTTTTTCACTCTCTTGGTTTCGGCTTCGCTTACATGGGTAGCCTGTCTTAGGTTTTTCTTTCTTTTTGCCGTCTTTTTTGTCAGTATGTGGCTTTTGTAGGCCTTTGCCCTCTTTATTTTCCCTGACTTTGTAAGCTTGAATCTCTTTGCCGCACCCCTGTGGGTTTTCATCTTTGCCATATTAATACCTCCTGTTTGGTAAATCTACTTGGGTGACATAATCATTATCATGTTCTTACCTTCAAGCCTTGGTCTGCGTTCAATAACAGCCAGTTCATCAAGGTCACTGGCGAATTTGTCCATTATTGCACGTCCAATGTCGGTATGGCTTAACTGCCTTCCCCTGAACCTTATGCTGACCTTTACCTTGTCACCATTGTTTAAAAACTTTTCCGCATTTCTTTTCTTTACATTCAAATCATGCTCTTCAATCGTGGGCGAAAGCCTAACCTCTTTTATATTGACTATCTTCTGGTTTCTCCTGGCTTCTTTTTCCTTTTTGCTTGTTTCATACTTGTATTTGCCGTAGTCCATAATCCGACACACCGGCGGCTTTGCCTGGGGTGCTACCTTCACAAGGTCAAGCTGCCTGTCATAGGCGATCTTTTGGGCATCCCTTGCAGACATTATCCCCAACTGCTCCCCGTTAGCGTCAATAAGTCTTACTTCTCTGTCTCTGATTTTCTCGTTTACCTGCAATTCCTTACTAATACTCAGTCACCTCCAATAAATATTTTATTCCGTCCCGCAGTACAATAAAAAGTGCGGATAGGCAAAACCCGTCCGCTCTGATCAACAATAGTGTTACGTTGATTTAACCCGGCACCTTCGGCACAGGGTGAGAAGCGGATGGCTTCTACTTAATTATCGGATTATATTATAACACCGGCGTTATTCTATGTCAAATCTTTCAAAAATAATCACATATACAATCCAGAAATTCCAGTATGCTCTTCCATATATTTATATGAATATAACTTTATTATTTAGCATGCTTTAGGTAAAAATAAAGTTGAAGAACTATCCCCCGAAAGGCAGGAAACTCCTTTGAAGAAAAAAATCGTTTTTTGGTGTATGATTATTTCGGTTGCGCTGACAGCCTCGATGCTTACTGCTTTTTCCTACTCCCATAAAGGCTTTGCCGGCAATCCGGGCCAGTTTGCACTGCTTCTTATCACTACACTGGTACTGCTTGTATATTATATCAAGCTGGAAGGAAATGTGCAGTTGGTTCCCGCCGCAATTAAGGTTAAGGAACCAAAGAACAAAAAGGACGAGACTTCAAAATCGGTTACCTTCAAGGATGTGGCCGGCCTGGAAGAAATCAAGGAAGAGCTGTCAGAGGTAATTGACTTCATAAAAAACGTTGAAAAATACAAAAAAATGGGTGCCAAGATTCCCAAGGGAATACTCTTCCACGGACCTCCCGGCACCGGCAAAACACTTATGGCTTCGGCGGTGGCCGGCGAATCCAATTCCAATTTCGTCTATGCCAGCGGTTCGGAATTTGTTGAAAAGTACGTCGGGGTGGGTGCCAGCAGGATAAGGGAAGTGTTTGAGAAGGCAAAAAAAAACAGCCCGTCGGTGGTGTTTATTGACGAAATTGACGCGATAGGTTCGGTCCGGAACGCAGACAACAACAGCGAGAAGGACCAGACGCTTAACCAACTGCTGGTTGAAATGGACGGTTTCAATACCGGCGACAACATAGTGATAGTGGGTGCCACCAACCGTATGGATATGCTGGACCCGGCACTTCTTCGTCCCGGCAGGTTTGACCGGCATATGTTCATAGGCAATCCCAACGTAAGGGCCAGGGAAGAAATACTCAAGGTGCATACCAGAAACAAGCCCCTTGGTGTGGATGTCGACATAGCCGAGATAGCACGGAAAACCCACGGCGTATCCGGAGCCCATCTGGCCAGCATTGCCAATGAAGCCGCAATCCTTGCGGTAAGGAAGAACAAGTCGGTAATTACCGCCGAAGAATTCTCCCAGGCCATAGAGAGGGTGCTTATCGGCCTTCAGCTCAAGAACTCTTCGGTTATGGAAAAGGAAAGGAAAATAGTGGCGTTTCATGAGGCCGGCCATGCCCTGATAGGCAGAATACTCAAAAACAACCCCATTGAAAAAATCTCGATAGTGCCCAGGGGACAGGCAATGGGATATGTCCTCAATTATACCGACGAGGACAAGTATCTGCATACAAAGGATGAACTGCACAACAAAATATGCACCCTTCTGGGCGGCAGGGCCGCAGAAGAACTGATATTCGGTGAAATAACCACCGGAGCCAAGGATGACCTCGGTAAGGCCAATGATATTGCCCAGCAGATGGTATGCGAACTGGGCATGTCGGATTTGGGAAACAGGGTGTACAAATACGGCCAGAACGGTGAAAAAATCCCGCTGGTGGAGCGGGAGATAAAAAAGATAATCGACCTTGCCTATAAGAATTCAAAATGTATAATCAATGAAAACCGGGCATACCTGGAAAAAATTGCCCTGGAACTGTTCCACAAGGAAACCCTGACCGGTGAAGAGCTGGACAGGATATGTAATTTTTAGCCGAAACCCCGGAAATTCACTTGTTGCCGATACTTTTCCAAAGGTACCAAGTGGCCAGCGTGGCATAGGGATGCCACCTGGCCGCTATTTCCTTAATCCGGCAGCTTTCCGGCAGTTCCTTCAGCCGGTACTGATGCTGCACCGCCTTTTTAAGGCCCAGGTCGTCTGTTGGCAGCACATCGCTGCGGTTCAGCGCAAATATCAGAAACATCTCCGCCGTCCAGCGGCCTATTCCCTTTACCGTGGTAAGGACTCTTATTATATCTTCGTCTTCCATTTTTTGAAACTCATCAGGGCTGATTTCACCTGACTGTACTTTGTTTGCCAGGTCCTTTAAATAGACAGCTTTTTGTTTTGAAATGCCAGCCCTTCTTATTTCATCGTCGCTTAGAGAAAGCAGCTTCAATGGTTCGGGGCTTCCGCCGTCGAACAGGTCGCAAAACCTTCCAAAGATGGTGTCCGCCGCCTTCACCGAAAGCTGCTGCGATATAATAGATTCACAAAGTACCTTAAAATAATCCGTTCTTGCGGTAAGGCTGCATGGACCATGCCTGTCCAATATGGCTGCCATGGTTTTATCAGCCTTTTTCAGATGCTCTTCCCCTTTGTGAAGACACAGTTTTTTTATCCTGCCTTCCTTTTTTGAAGGCATATACTTCTTCATTTACAGCAGTTTCCCCTTCCGCATCGTTTCTTACAAAAGCCGGTTTCAGCAATGCACGTTACATCTTCGGAAGTACACCTTGGGCATATTATCTTTTCCTTTTCAAAGGGCTCGTCGAACAGGCTGCCGCACTCTGTGCATCTGTACCTGCAGATATTCACGGTATAATTCCCGCCCCTTATCCTTATGGCCTTTCCCTCCACAAGGGCATGGGCCGTTTTGTTTCTTGCCCGGTCAATTATAAGCTGAAAGGTCTGGCGGGATATATTCATCCTTTGGGCACACTGTTCCTGGTTCAGGCCTTCTATATCCTTAAGCCGCATCGCTTCCAGTTCCTCAACCTTCAGAACCACCTCTTCCGGCGTGCATTCGGTCTTGCCTCCGGGAGTAAAGTATTTCTCCTTCGGCGTCAGCTCAACCCTTCTCCATTTTACCGGCCTTGGCATTATTAAACCCCCAATTGTATGAATTGATAATAAACTTACCGGTTTAATTATAACAGTATTTTTACATCTGCGGCAAGCAGAGCTGTGTTATGACCGGCTGGCTATTCGCCGCAGTTTCCCTCGAACTGATGGCTCTGGCATACTCCGCCTTCCGATTTCAGCGTACCGGCCACATAGTCGTCAATTATTCCGGATACGCTTCCCTGGGCTCCCGTGTAAACTTTTATTCCATTTTGCACAAAAAGCTGCTGGGCCGAACCGCCCATCCCCCCGGCAATTATGGCACCAACTCCCCTTTCAGCCAGAAATACCGGCAAAAACCCCGGCCTGTGGCCCGGGTTGGGTACGGTTTCTCTGCCAACAACTCTGCCGTTTTCAACCTTGACCAGTTCAAAGCTTTCACAGCGGCCAAAATGCTGTGAAACATGGTTTCCTTCCTTTGCTATTGCTATTATCATGGTTAACCTCCTCTTAGTGGTATGGGAACACACCGCTGCTGACGCCGGTTATTCCCCTAACAGGTTCATTACCCTCCGGTACATCTCCTTTATGGCTCCGGCTGCCGGGCT
The DNA here is from genome assembly GCA_964529035.1 of uncultured Clostridium sp. Taxonomy (GTDB): domain Bacteria; phylum Bacillota; class Clostridia; order Ch29; family Ch29; genus CAZGUG01. The sequence continues at coordinate 3,122 of CAZGUG010000033.1, read as the reverse complement.
GCCTTTGCACAGAACAACCGGTTTCATGTCCTTAAGGGCTTCCAAAACCCTGGTATCATAAGGTATCCTGCCTGCAATTTCATATCCCTGCTTAGTGCAGTAGTTTTCGATTTCACTGCACATTCCGGCATTCAGGTCATATTTGTTGATACATACATAGGCCTTTATTCCAAAATGATCGCATGTCGAAAGGGCTCTTATCAAATCCTCAAGACCGGAGCGGGTGGGTTCGGTTACCAGCAGCGCAGCATCACAACCGGTGATTGATGCAATAACGGTGCATCCGATACCCGGAGAACCGTCTATAATAACCAATTCGTCCCTTTTATCGTACTCCAGCGCCCTTTTTCTCACCCTGGTAACCAGCTTCCCAGAGCCGTCGGCTCCTATATCAAGCCTTGCATGGGAGAATATCCTATCGCCGTATTCGCTTATAAAATTCCAACCGGTAATTTCATCTTTCATGGTGACCGCTCCGCTGGGGCATGCCACCTGGCATGCGCCGCAGCCTTCGCAGTTAAGCTCATCAACGGCAAAGTCCTGTATTGCGCCGAAACGGCAGGCCTCTGCGCACAGACCGCACTTCTTGCATTTGCCGCTGTCTATGACTGCAACCCTAGCCCCGATGAAATCTTCCCTGATCACCTCCCGGCCCTCTATCAGCATATGAAGGTTTGGAGCTTCTACATCACAGTCTGCCACTGAAGCGTTTTGGGCAAGCCGCGAAAAAGAAGCGGCTATTGTGGTTTTACCGGTCCCCCCTTTACCGCTGATTATCACAAGCTGTTTCATCGTTTATAACTCCCCCCAGTTTTTGGGCTATCTCCTTAAAGTACTGCCTGTATTTTGGATAATCAACCAGCAGGCCACCCCTGGAATATATTTCTGCAATTTCCCGTTCAAAGGGTATTTTCCCGAGCAGTGGTATACCTTCCGTGCTACAGTATTTCTCTATTAGCACATCATCTTCGCCGGAACGGTTTATCACAACCCCTCCCGGTATCTTCAGCTTACTAATTAGCTGCACCGCTATCTTTAAATCGTGAAGCCCGAAATTGGTTGGCTCGGTCACCAGCAGCGCATAATCGGTGCCCTGAATGGAATTCACCACTGCACAGGAACTGCCCGGCGGACAGTCCAGTATGGTAAGACCTGACCCGTCAAGGCCGTTTTTCATCTCTCGTATTATAGGGACCCCCACTGGCTGGCCTATCTCCAACACTCCCCTAACACACTGCACGTTTCCTCTGCGGCCGGTTTCAACCCTTCCGATGTACTTTTTGCTTTCTGTTATGGCATCATGGGGACACGCGAGTATACAGCCTCCGCATCCATGACAAATCTCCGGGAAAAGAATAACCTTTTTTTTGACCACCGCCAGGGCATTGAAGTAACAAAAATCGGCGCATTCCCCACAGCCGGTGCATTTATCCTCAGAAATCGCGGGTATCATGGTATCCACCCTTTTTCTTTCGGAAAAATCCGGTTTAAGGAATATATGCCCGTTGGGCTCCTCCACGTCGCAGTCAACATAATTAGAGTCTCCAAGTAGAACAGCCAGGTTTACGGCAATGGTAGTCTTGCCTGTACCGCCTTTGCCGCTGAGCACCGAAATAAGCATCATTTGCCTCCTCTTCTCTGCTGCATTCCGTAATGGGCGGATACTGGAGCGCCTATTGGCTGAAGCTGTCCGGCTTCGCACATTTCCACCGCATTGGCGATATCTGTCCCCTCCGCCCTGTATGCCTTAATCCCGGCCGAGTTTAATACATTCATTGCATTTGGACCGAGGTTGCCGGTAATCACTATTTCCACGCCTTCATCCGCCACCTGCTGAGCCGCTGCAATGCCTGCGCCTCCCTGCGAAAGGGCGCCTTGGTTTTCGATTACCCTTGCTTCCCGGGCTTCGGTGTCAAATATGCAAAAATATCTGCAGCGCCCGAACCTGCCGTCCACCGCCGAGCTTAATTCCCTGCCTGAACTGGTTATACAAATCTTCATCCTCTGCACCTCCCGTTTTTTTAGATTCTGCTGTGTAATAACATTATTATGTTATTAGCATATGCTAATAACATAATACTTAAACTGCATTCTTTTGTCAAATGACAATTTCAAAAAAAGTAAAAACCGGCGTTCCCGCCGGTCTCTCTTCATTTTACTTCCAGAATCCAATTTTCGGGTGCTTTAATGTCCCCAAACTGTATTCCGCACAGAGTATCATACAGTTTCTTGGTTACAGGGCCTACTTCTGTTTCGCTGTGGAACACATGTAGTTTCCCTTTGTACTCAATTCCTCCTATGGGAGTTATTACGGCAGCGGTACCACAGGCACCGGCTTCTGCAAATTCATCCAGTTTATCAATGTATACGTCTCTTTCTTCAACTTCCATGCCTAAATAATCCTTTGCCACTTGTAACAGTGAATATTTTGTAATGCTGGGAAGTATGGAAGGTGATTTTGGAGTGACAAATTTATTGTCTTTGGTAATGCCAAAGAAATTCGCCGCACCTACTTCTTCAATCTTTGTATGGGTGGCCGGGTCCAGGTATATACAGTCCGCGAAACCTTTTTTTACGGCTAATTCATGGGGCAGAAGGCTCCCTGCATAATTTCCGCCAACCTTTGCCGCACCGGTACCTTGAGGAGCCGCCCTGTCATAATCCGATACGGTAAAGTTAACAGGTGCCAGACCTCCCTTAAAATATGCACCCACCGGCGTACAAAATACACGGAAGATGTATTCCGGAGCCGGTTTTACGCCTACAGCATCACCTACTCCTATCGTTAACGGCCTTAGGTAAAGGGTGGCACCGGTGCCATAGGGAGGAACATAATGCCGGTTTGCTTTTACAACCTGAACACATGCATCAACAAATTTATCCACCGGCACTTCGGGCATTAGTATACGCTTACAGGTTTCCTGCATACGTTTTGCGTTTTGATCTGGTCTAAACAGCTGTATCTTACCATCCTTTGTCCGATAGGCTTTAAGCCCTTCAAAGCACTGCTGGCCATAGTGGAGGGCGGTAGAACCCTCGCTGATGCAGAGCCTGTTGTCTTCTACCAGCTTGCCCTCATCCCATTTTCCATCCTTCCATGTTGAAATATAACGGAAATCTGT
>CAZGUG010000032.1:0-21701 GCA_964529035.1 uncultured Clostridium sp. | reverse complement strand
TCGAATAGCCGCAGTCACGGCAGACCACGCAGCCGCTCTCCCGCTCAAGCATACCGCCGCATTCCGGGCATATCGCTTTCCCGCCGGTACCGGCATCAGGGCTGCAGTCCGGCTGGTCGCCCTTTACTGATATGTCAATCCTTCCTTCCATTTTAACAACCCTTTCAAGGGCTTTGCCTATCGCGTCGGGACAGGACAGAACCTTTATCCCGCTTCCGTTGGCCCTCTGCCGGATGGTTGAAAGACAGCGTATACCTTTAAGCTGCTCCACTATTGAATTAACGTCAACCCCCGACCTTAGGGCTATAGATATAAGCCGGCTGGTGGCTTCGCTCTGGCTTGGGCACCCCCCGCCGCGGCCTAAGTTTGTGAACACTTCACATATACCGCTGTCATCATAGTTTACCGTTATATAAAGGTTGCCGCAGCCTATCCTGACCTTTTCTGTTATTCCCCTGGTTATCTCCGGCCTTGTCCTGGGACCTATTACAGGTTTTTCGAAGCCGTCCTGCATGCCGCCCTCTAGCACGCCTATGTTTAAAACCTGTTCTTCCCTGCTTCTGTCCCTGTATATGGTGACCCCCTTGCAGCCCAGTCGATAGGCCAGAAGGTATACATTCCTCACGTCTTCCCTTGTGGCATGATGCGGAAAATTAACCGTTTTTGATACCGCATTGTCTGTATGCCTTTGGAAGACTGCCTGCATCTTAACATGCCATTTGGGGTCTATGTCATGGGCGGTTACAAAGAGCCTTTTCACATCCTCCGGAATCCCCTGTATATACTTTAATGTTCCTTTAAGCGCAATCTCTTCCATAAGATTTTCGCTGTAAAACCCACGCTTGCGGGCAACCTCCTCGAATATCGGGTGTACTTCGGGCAGTCGGTCCTTGTCCATAACGTTTCGCACAAAGGAAACGGCAAACAGCGGTTCTATGCCGCTGGACGTGCCGGCTATTATGCTTATGGTGCCGGTGGGAGCTATGGTAGTGGTGGTGGCGTTTCTAATAACAATACCCTGTTCGGCGTAGGTACTGTCGTCGTAAAAGGGAAATTTTCCCTTGACTGCAGCGAGCTCTGCCGACTTTTCCTTGGAACGTTTGTTTATAAAGCCCATAACGCTATCCGCCACTTCAATCGCTTCCTCCGAATCGTAGGGAATACCCAGCATTATCAGCATGTCGGCAAAACCCATAACCCCGAGGCCTATCTTCCTTGAACCCTTTGTCGCTTTTTCTATATGCTCCAGGGGGTACCGGTTTACGTCTATTATATTATCGAGAAACCGGACCGCCAGGTCTACGGTTTTCCCCAGTTTTTCATAGTCAATTATCCACTTGTCCCCATCCTGCTTAAGCATTTTTGCCAGGTTTACGGAACCCAGGTTGCAGGATTCGTACGGCAGAAGCGGCTGCTCCCCACAATTATGAACCACGGCTCCGTTTCCAATAAGCGATCTGCTCACCGGCTCCGAAATGTCATAAACATCCGCTTCTTCTCCATCCCACACTCTTTTAACCTTCGCAATAAATTTAGTGTTCTTTCTTGACTTTCTCGCCACATCGCATAATTTGCTGTTTTTTTCTATGTGAGTTAGGCTGCCAATTGCCTCTTTGAAAACCCATATATCATTTCCGTTTATTATTATTTCATAATAAGGTTTGCTCTGATATCGCACCTCTTCTCCGCTCGCCCTGGTGTAGGTAAAGTGCTGCTGGCCCTGTTTTGTCCTTTCATATATCTTGGAAAACACTCCCAGGTTTAAAAGAATTAATTGAACGTCCTGCAGCAGTTCCAGAGAGGTTGACGATAACCTGACATCCCTGTGGTTTTCATCTATGTAGTTTACCGTACCATCAGAACTGAATAGGCCGTTAAGGTATGCAGCAACGGTCTCTTCTGATGCAGCAAATATTGACTGGGGCACTCTCTTGGTATGAGCCTTGCCTGGCTTTACCCCCAGGGCCTTTAACCTATCAACAAAGGCTGTTCTTTTGAATAGAACCTGCCAAATCCCGTTCTCTCTTTTATTTACGATTCCTTTACCGGCACCCATCTTCTGTGTAATGGTTTGAATCCTATTCATTATATACTCTTCCCGGGCAGAAAAAACCATGCCCACCACCTTTTGATCGGCGGTCAGCCACCCATCTCCGGTAAGCCATCCCAGTAAAAATCCCAGCTCTTGTCCGATATCGTCAGAATCCGGCCAAAAACCTTTACCCGACTGCACCAAAACCTCATTGCCGGGCTTTAGCCCCTGGGCTTTTGTCCAGCCTTTATTGGTAAGGAATTTATGCTCCGGAGTAGTCTTAATTATTTGCCCGGTATCCAGCAGTGTATTTAGTGTCCTTCTTGTACCTGTTTTTATAACCTTTGCCTTTCTTAATGTAACTCCGTTTTCAAAATACTCTCTGCCATTTATAATTACACTCTCATTAATTACCCGGTCGTCTGTTGCTATCTCAACTGCCCCGTCTTTATACTTTTCATACAGGTCCCTTATCCTAACCAGTCCTTCCCGGGTTGCAACATAGGTATCGCCATGCAGGCACGGATTGGTGCTTTCTATCTGCCCTGTTTTTTTCAAAACGTTGTCCCTGTTCATCCTGTCTAGGAATATAATTCCGGGCTCTCCGTTCTTCCACGCCATATCGACAATAAGCTCGAACACTTCCTTTGCGTTTATGTGTTCAACTATTCTCTTATCCTGCGGGCTTATAAGGGGGTATTCCCCGCCCGTTTCCACCGCCCTCATAAACTCTTCGGTAATCGCCACCGAAATGTTAAAGTTGGTTATGTCTTTGTTCTCCCTTTTACACTTGATAAATCCCAGTATGTCCGGATGGTCCACCCTGAGAATGCCCATGTTGGCACCCCTTCGCACTCCCCCCTGTTTTACCGCCTCGGTTGCCGCATTAAATACCTTCATAAAGCTCACCGGACCCGAGGCCACACCGCCGGTGGAATTTACCGTAGCACCGCTGGGCCGGAGCCGTGAAAAACTGAAGCCGGTCCCTCCGCCGCTTTTGTGTATCATGGCCGCCTGTTTTATTGCATCGAATATGCCTTCCATCGAATCTTCAACCGGCAGTACAAAACAGGCGGAAAGCTGTCCCAGTTCCTTCCCCGCGTTCATTAGCGTCGGGGAATTGGGCATAAACTCAAGGCTTGTAAGCATCCCGTAAAAGCCCTCTTCCAGCTCTTTGACATCGGTTCCGGTATCATAACCGGCCTCTGCCGAAGCAGCGGTACCGGCTACCCTTCGGAACATTTCCTCCGGGGTTTCCACCGCCTCCCCCTTTTCATTCTTTGTCAGGTACCTTTTTCTCAAAACCTTTAAGGCATTCTGCGACAGCTGCATATGTACACCTCCGTGGCATATATGGTATGTAATCTGGAATGATGGTACAATATATTGTACCACCCAGGTATTTCCGTGTCAATTTGTCTTATCTATTATATCGGCTGTTTATGTTAAAATTAAAAAATAGGGAGAATTTCTCCCTATTCCGATTCCTCTAATCTTTCCTGTTTGCTGTATACATCCTGACCTGCCTGTCCGGGGTCTTCTCCGTCCGTCGGCCCTTCCCTGTGTCCCGCCTTTGTGGTTGCTGCCGGCTGATATTCCTTTGAAAACTCGGTATTATTCCCAGGGCCCTTTCTTAAAAGAGAAATAATCCTTTTTAACACACTGTCACGCCGCATTCGGTATCCTACCTCCACTCTTGTTTTAAAGTTATTTTATCCACTGTGTCAAATAATATTAAAGAGCGGAGAAGCTGTTTTCATTCCTTAAGCAGCGCACCTTCGGTATAATAATTGCCGGCATTCCACAAAAGCCACTGCCCTACTCCCGAATCATAGACAGCCTGTATCTGTTCCCTCACCTGTTTGGGACCGTAAACCTGGTATCCCTGCCTGAGGTAGCTGGCGGTAAAATCCTGCAGCCACGGCCGCAGCACAGCCTTTTCTTCGCTGTGATTTAATTTCTCTATCCTTTTTTGCGCCCTGCCGATGCTTGTAAGTACAATCTTATAGGGTTCAAAGTCCGGATAACTCACTCCGTAAACCCCGGGATAGTAATGGGAAGGGTATACCATGGGACTTAGAATGTTGGTACTCACAGTAAGGTCCTCCAGCTGCTGTCCCAGGCCCATATCGTCGGTATTGGTGGTAACCTGGCCGAATATATCGGCGGAAACATAAACGCCCATACTGTTAAGCTTTTCGGTGGCATATTCAAGAAAGCCGCATATAGCCTGGGACATGGTTTCCTTGTCTCCGGCTTCCCCGTAGTCTATAATCTTTCTGTTGCCGTCGGTGGGAAACCTTACATAGTCAAACTGTATTTCGTCAAAACCCAACGCAGCGGTCTCTTGGGCTATCTCCAGAATATACTCCCAGCTTTCCCGGTTGTAAGGGTTAAGCCATGCATTGCCCGCATTGTCTCTCCATATGGTTCCTGAGGTGGTTTTTACGGCAAGGTCGGGCCGCATGCTGCCGGCGAGGGTATCCTTAAAGGCAACTATCCTGGCAATGGCATACACATTGTTTTCCTTAAGCTCCGCCAACCGTTTTTCCATGTCTTTGATCTGAATTATCCTGTTTGCTCCGACAAAACGGGCGGTTTCGTTTTTGGATTCATAGGTGACAATTCCGGAATCGTTTTTTGTATCAATAACCACAGCGTTTAACTCGGTCCTGTTTATCAGGTCAAGCAGCTGATAAAACCTCTGCCCCCCGGCTGTGTATCCGGTAAGATATATGCCCTTTACCATTTCAGGAACTCTCATGCTTTTCAAATCAGCCGGGGGTTGATTTATATGGATATCGCTAACATGCGGCTGCGGCTGCGGCCTCGGGCTAACAGCCTGCTGACCGACGTTATCGTGTATGAAGGCAAATGCTACTACTGCGGCTGCAAAAAAAACAAGAACCGGGATGTTTCGTCTGACAAAATCCATTATGCCACCTCACAAAATTGAGTAAATCCCCATAATATAATAAAATTATACCATATGAACCCCGGCACAGCCACCGCCGGCCAAATATAAAAGCAGACGAAATATACGTCTGCTCTTTATTATCTCTGACTGCAAAATAATTCCTGCCAGTCGTATTTAAACATCCAGCTGTCTTCTCAATGCCTGGATTCTCTTGTTCCATGCATGAAGGCCCAATGCCACGCCTATGACACCGTACGACACAAAGGCTCTGAAAAACTCTCCTATCTGGGCATCTCCAAAGAGGTTGTTGCCGGCCTTGGGAGATACTATAAACAGCGTATGGAACAAAATCACACCCAAAATTGCCTGTCCGCTGGTCGCCTTGGTAACAGACGCTCCTCCCAGAAGAATTGAGGCAATGGCAAAGGTGGCTATCTGGACATGGCTGCCGTAAGTCGAAAGGGTACCTATGTTTTGCAGGAATATTACCTGGCCCCAGGCGGCAAGCACCGTGGATATTACCATTGCTATGGTTCTTGTCTTGTCGACGTTTACACCCGAGACCTTTGCTATATCCATGTTATGCCCAACCGTTCTGAAGTCCTGCCCCAGCTTGGTCTTCATAATAAGGACGTTGAATGCCCAAAGCATCGCTATCATTACGGCAGTGGCAACGGGAAATTTAACCGAATTAAGCGTGGACCCTGATGTTATTACCCACAAACTCACTGCAAGGATTGCTCCTGATACTACCCAGCGAGTAGCATACTTAAATTTATCAATTTTCTCCGGCGTGTTTTTCTTTTTTAACAGATAGTCAATAGCCACAACCAAAACTGCTATTGCGCCTACCCCTGCCAATGCATAAAAAAGTGGGTATTGAAAAACAGAGTCAATGGAATATTTCAGCCCGTACTCGGTCGTCAGGTCTATGGTATTCTTAATTCCTATGCCCCGGGTCAGTACAAGGTCGGGGTTCTTTATTGGTATCAGCGTTCCTACAAGGAACAGCAGAATAAACTGGTACGCCCCGTTTGCAAAGAAGCCTGCAATCATGCTGGATATCATTTCCTGGCCCTTGGTCCTGTTAAGCAGCCTGGCCGTCATAAGCCCGAAAATTATAGCAAAGGGAGTTGACAGCAGAAGACACATGAGGAAGCCCGGGAACCCACCTATTTTCAAATGGGTTACTATCAGTATTCCAAACTGCCCCGCCATAGCCCCTATGACCAGACCGAAGTTGAGCCCCAGGCCTGCTATTACCGGCAGGACCAACGCAAGAACCATGAATGAGTTCCTTGTTATCCTGGTGAGCAGTGTATTCACTATAAATACCGCAGGCAGTTTCGAAAAATAAACCCCTATAAGACAGATTATTATAAACAGAACGGGCACGCTGTAGTCAAACAAAAGCCTCTTGATGCTGGTTGCAGTGCTTATTTTGTTTATTTTAGCGGTTTTTTCGTTGCTAATCTGATCCATTATGATTCACCCCCAACCTTAGTGAGTGCATATAGTATTATGCCATTCTGTACAATCTGCCTTAATACCTCCGACAGATTGCCTTCGGGGAACATCTGGTTGGCCACCGGAACCGCAATGGTCAGCATACCCTGGAATAGGAATGTTCCAATAAGCACATGAGATATTTTCACCTTTCTGGTGGATGCACCGCCTATCAGCACAGCCGCAACGGCCGGGAAAGCCATATACAGGGGTGCAAGATAAAGCTGCAGATAGCCGAAGCTGAGGGAATATACGATTATACCCACAGCACCAATAACCGTCGACAGTATTGTTCCTAAAACCCTGTTTTTGTCCACATTTATTCCGGAGGCTGCGGCAAACTTCGGATTAGCCCCCGCCGCGTACATCTCTGTTCCGCTTTTGCTTCTCGAAAACAACCATACGGCTGCGCAGCAGCCGAAGAAGAAAAGCAAAAGCCCGGTTGGGATATAGACTGATCCGATTTTAAGCCCCCAGAACCGATTCAAAACTTCTCCGAAGGTTGAATCCAGCGAGACGGTAACCCTTAGGCCCCTGCCAATCGGCCAAATCATCTCCGGATGCCTGAAGGGCAGTGTAACCCAACCTATTTGCATAAAGGAAACTATGGAAAAACCGGTATAGGTGGCCACCAGCATCTCGGAGCCTTTAATCTTGTTGAGTAAAAGTCCGTAGGCCCAGCCGGTAAGTACCGCAAGGGGCAGTGATATAAGAACCGAGGAAATGAATCCATAGCCCAGGGCCTTGGAAGTAAGCCCCAATTCTATTGCTATAAGGCTGCCCAGCAGCCCGCATATAATGCCTATCGGAAGGGCAAAGTTGGGCCCGGTACCGCATTGTATTGACGGCACCATTGCCAGCGCCAGCACGCCAAACATCCCGAACCTTCGTATTACGTCAGAAGCCAGCATTCCAAAGGGAAGCTTCAATACCACTGCAGATATGCAAATTGCAACAAACAGTAGCGTGATTATTAGCCTTGGAAGGCCAATCTTTTTTATAAATTTATTCATATCAAATGGCCTCCTTACTAAGCATCTTTCTATATTCACCGGCCATCATAAGTCCGAAGTCTCTGTCACTGTCACCGGGTTTGAGGATACCTTCAACCTGTCCGCCGGATATTATGGCTATCCTGTCGCATATAGACCGCAGCTCAACCAGTTCGCTGGAGGTCATAACTACTGTCATTCCCAGTTCCTTGTTTAGCTTTACCAGCAGGTCAAGAACCAGTTTTTTTGCTCCTATGTCTATACCCCGGGTAGGCTCGGAAACAAACAGCACATCAGGGTCCAGGGTCAGGGCCCTGGCAACGCACACCTTCTGCTGATTCCCTCCGGAAAGTTGTCTTGTAAGCTGATGGGATCCGGTGCACCTTATATCCAGGTCCTTAATCATTCTGTTTGCATGTTCCCTTATGGCTCTTCCGTCTAACTGGTCAAAGAAACCCGCTTTTCTGAGATATTTATTCTTAACGTGTATGGTTGTAACTGCAATATTGAGTTCTATCGAAGAGTCCAGCAGCAGCCCAACGCCTCTCCTGTCCTCCGAGACAAAGGCAAGCCCTTTGTTTAAAGCACCCATGGTATTGTTAAGTTCGAGTTTTTCTCCATTTAACAGTACTTCTCCAGTGCCGGGATAAAGCCCCATAATTCCGTTGGCGATACCCACTTTACCCTGACCGGCAAGTCCTCCTATTCCGAATATTTCCCCCTTGTATACCTCCAGGTTAACACCCTTTACCTTCTCGCCGGGCATATCAACGTGCAAATTCTTTATTTCCAGAACCACGTCCTTATCCAGGCCGTCATCTTCCTGCTCCGCTTTGCCGTTAATGTCAATCTTTCTTCCCACCATAAGCTCGGCAAGCTCGGCCACGCTTGTATCTTCTTTTTTTCTTGCGGCAACCACTTCGCCGTCCCGTAGCACAGTAATGTTGTCCGCCGCCTGCAAAACCTCGTTAAGCCTGTGGGTTATAAAGAGAATGGCTATTCCCGAGGCCGCAAGTCTTTTCATTCCTGCTATAAGGTTGTCGGCTTCGCTCTCGGCAAGCACCGCAGTGGGCTCGTCAAACACCAGAAGCTTTAACCCGGTTTTATCGATTTCCCTTGCAATTTCCACAAACTGCATATGCCCTACCGGAAGCCCCGCCACCGTTACCCATTCTTCAATTCCAAGACCCAGCCTGTCCAGGGCTTTTCTGGCGTCATTGTTCATGGTTCTGGAATCCAGGGTCTTAAGTCCCTTGTTTCTAAAAATTCTGCTTAGAAAATTATCCTTGGTTATCTCCCTGTTAAGCTTTATATTCTCGGTAATGGTAAACTCCGGTATCAGCATAAACTCCTGGTGTACCATCCCGATACCTTTCTCCATGGCCTGCAGTGGTGATTTTATTTCTGTTTTCTCTCCATTAATACAAACTTCCCCTGAAAACCCCCCGGTGGAATGTATAACCGGCATGCCAAACAGCACATTCATGAGCGTTGATTTCCCGGCTCCATTTTCCCCGATAAGAGCATGTATTTCTCCCGGCTTTACCGAAAGGTTCACTCCCTTTAGAACCCTGTTCCCGTAATACTCCTTTTCAATATTTTTCATTTGCAGCACGTATTCTGTTTCCATTCGGGTCACCACCTTATTATTTCAATCAAAAGGTAAGGCCGCCTTTTTGGCAACCTTACCTTCCCTGCTTGAATGTCTTCCTTAAAAGGGTACAACCGTGCCGGGAGGTTTGTTCTCCGGCACGGTAATGGTCCCTTCTATTAACCTCTTAGAAATCCAGGAAGTCCATCAGGATGCAGTAGTAGTTGTCATAGGTAACGCCGCCCTCTTCCAGTACCGTCAGCTGAGATTCAACTCCCGAGTACTCGAAGAATTTCCGCTGCAGTCTTTCAATGTCAACTTTATCGGTGAACTCGCCATTGATCCAGTCTATGGCATACTCGGCGGAACCTTCAATAAACATCATGGAAACAGGTACCGGCCAGGTTGATGTCCTTCCGGTCATGCCCTTTTCAGCCATGATTCTGGTAATCTCGTCTACAACATACCCAATGTCGCCCTGTTTGTCTTCGGGTATTTCTATGCCCAAAGCCGACGGGAAACCATGGTATGGCGACGGGCAGCAGGGCTGCGGATATATGGCGCCTGTATCCACAACAGAGCTTATAAGCGGCACCTGCATTGCGCAGTTTGTGCTGAAGAACGCAGTATCCTTACCATACTTTTCAACCATCCTCGGAACGTCCTCAAGGATGAACTGCTGAGCGCCGGAGGTTCCTGCATCACCGGTTGGGTCGGGAGCCGTAGCGTCTACAAACTCAAGACCAAGCCTTGCACATTCTTCCTTCATAAGATCTCTTCTGCCCGAGAGAAGAGGATAGGACATATGCCTCGGGAAGGAATAGTGTACGAATACTTCAGCGCCCTGTTTCTTGGCCTGGGCGGGTATTGAATACCCCATTCCCATTTCATCCAACTGGAGTACTATATCGGCCCTTGAAGATATAATCGGCGGGTCTTCCTGGGGCTGGCCCGCTATAATAAGAAGGTCATCCCTTATTTCCTTTATGCTGTCAATACCCGGTGCGGTACCCGGAACTGCCTGGCAGATGACCAGGGCTTTCAAGTCGGGATCCGAAGCCATACTCACCAGGTTCGCAATTGTGGTCTCCTGCTCGTCCATGAATTTGTCCGGGAAAGTCATGTGTATTACATGGTCTTCGCCGTATCTTGCAAGAACGTTCTGTGCCGCCCTGTATTCTTCCTCGTTCTGCACAACCGTGTTGGTCATTATACCTATCTTCCAGTTATCGTCCGCTTCCACTTCCTCCGGCTCTTCTCCGCCGGTTTCAGCCGGCTGGCTGGGAGTGCATGCGGCCAACCCCAATGTCAGCACTGCTATAAGCAAAAAAGCAAGTAATTTCCTGTTCACTAAAAACCCTCCTTTTGTATTTTTCCTGTTTTTCTTTCTTAACTTAAGTAACTTTTACTGACCCTCCCCTCCCCTGGATATCTATATAGGATTGCAAAATCTGCAATTCCACTATATTAAAGCCTTTTGGCTTTAATACCCCGATAATCCGCTCCCCATATAGTCAGAAAATAGGCATTTTCATATGCCCATTTATAAGTGTGATATCCGTAATCATGGTAATAGATTATATATCCCCGACTACTTGTTTAATTTTATGCGTGCAATTATTTGTTCATGTCAATATTAAAAAGGTCTTTTTATTATTCTACACTTATTCAAAGAATCCTTCTTTTATTTGTAAAAAAAATTTAACTACACTAAATCATACCTGATACTTTTTAATATAAAAACAGCAGCAGCCCTTCGTTTTATTCCGAAGTGCCCCCGCCAGTCCGCCAAATGCTCTTTGTTTTGTATGTTAGCTGGTCATTAGTTCCTGCCTGAACTTTTCTATTATTCTTTTTTCCATCCGTGAAACAGTCATTTGGGAAACTTCGAGGTCCACGGCTATCTGGGACTGGGTTCTGCCTTTAAAGAACCTGTCCTTTAAAACCTTGCGTTCATCCGAATCAAGTTTGTTTATACACCTCTGCAAAAAGTCCCTGTTTTCCACCCGTTCGATGTTAACATCCTGTATACCTATTATATCGGCCAATGAAAGTTCCCTGTTCCCGTCACCGCCGCCCGGTTCGTCAAGGGACTGGGGGGAATAAACCGTTCCCGCTTCCATAGCCTCCAACAATTCTTCTTCGCTTACTTTAAGATGTGCCGCCAGTTCGGGTATGCTGGGGTTTCTTCCCAGCTGCTGTACCAGTAGTTCCTTTGCACCATTTATACTGCCGGACAGTTTCTGAATTCTCCTCGGCACCCTTATCATCCATTCCCTGTCCCTGAAATATTTTTTAATCTCTCCTATTATAGTGGGAGTGGCAAAGCTTGTGAATTTATACCCCCTGTCAATGTCGAATCTCTCAATGGCGTTAATCAGCCCTATTGAAGCTATTTGAAAAAGGTCCTGGTAATCAACGCCCCTGTTTAAATATTTCTTAGCCAATATCTCTGCCAGATGAACATATTTCTCAAATATGCGGTTCCTGTTTTCTGTCGTTCTGTTTTTTTCATACGCCTTAAAAGTCTCGTATTCTTCGTTGTCCGTCGGGGATAATTGGTCAGGGACGGGTTTGTTTTTGTCATTCATATCCATACTATACCCCCAAGTTTTTTTTCATAGTAATGGTGAACCCGGATCCGGGGACTTGGTGAAGTTCCACATCATCCATAAGCGTGTCAATTATAAAAATTCCCAAACCTCCTTCTTTCGGATTTTCAAAATCCGGCCCGCAAATCTCTTTTTTATCCACCCCGCACCCTTTATCCGAAACACAGATTGTAAGACAGTTTGGTTCAATACCGAATTTGACTTTATACTCTTTGGATTCTTCGCAGCATCCATGCTTTATTGCGTTGGTACATGCTTCAGCCAGTGCCAGCTTTATATCTTCCACCGTCTCAACATCAAAACCCATCCTGCCGGCTATGCCGGATACAGTCAGCCTTGCCACACTGACATAGTCCGGCTTGTTTGGAAGAACCAAAACCACTTCATCCTTATGCCTGCTTTTTACTGCCGAATTCTCAGCACAGTCAGCCAATGTCATTAATTCATACCTCCAGAATGAATATTTTATCAAGACCTGTAATATGAAAAAGTCTCTGTACATTCGGCTTAAGGTTTTTAAGACGAATATTTCTGTCCTGTTCTCTCAGCCTTTTCAGTGCGCCTATCAAAACCCCCAGGCCGGTACTGTCCATATACTCAAGTTCGCTGCAGTCAATGTGAATATCCCCACATTTCTCCTCTATCGCCGCATTCAACTGCTTTTTAAACTCGGCTGCGGTATAAATATCTACTTCGCCCTTAAGCTTCATTGTCCATATTCCTCCGTTGTTTTCATAATGGTTTTCAAAACCGCTCATTTTATTCTTACCCCCCTTTAACTTGTTTCACACATTATTATACCAAAATTGTCTGCTCATTTCTGCCTGTAAAAAAAGACCCCTGCCACAAGGGGTCCGCTCCCGCGTTTTCTCATTTATTAATGCTCTTCGTACTTGACTTTTGCTATTGACACCACTGTCTGGCCGTTGTCAAATTTCATCAGGGTTACTCCCTGGGTAATCCTTCCCATTTTTGATATCCCTTTTATATTAAGTCTTATTACCACTCCGTGCTTTGTAATAAGCATAATATCGTCGCGCTCGTCCACCGCTTTAATGCCCACAATTTCTCCGGTCTTTTTGGTGATTTTGTAGTTTTTAAGCCCTTTACCGCCTCTTTTCTGAACGCTGTATTCCTTAAGCGCCGTTCTTTTACCGTAACCCTTTTCGGTAACCGAAAGCATGTCCGCTCCCTCGCTGACAAGCTCCATGCCGACCACCCTGTCACTGCCGGTGAGATTAATTCCCCTGACCCCCATGGTATATCTTCCCATGCTTCTTACGTCTTTCTCATTAAACCTTATGGAATAACCCTTTCTGGTAGCAATCAGGATATCGTCGTCACCTTCGGTGAGTTTAACGCTTATCAGCTCGTCTCCCTCTTTAAGCCCCATGGCCTGGAGGCCGTTTTTTCTGTGGGAACTGTACTCGCCCAGGGGTGTTTTCTTGATCATTCCGTTTTTAGTGGCAAATACCATGAACCTGTCTTCTTTAAAGTCCTTGACGGGTATAACGGCAGTAATGGTCTCACCGCCCGAAAGCTGCAAAAGGTTTACAATGGCCGTTCCCTTTGCCTGACGTCCCGCTTCCGGCACTTCATACGCCTTCAGCCTGTAGAGCCTGCCGCGGTTTGTAAGGAACAGAATGTAATTGTGTGTGGATGTAATAAATATATCTGAAACAAAATCTTCGCTTCTTGTGGTTAACGCCATAATACCCTTTCCTCCCCGCCTCTGGCTCCTGTAAACATCGGCGGGCACCCTTTTGATGTAACCCTGATGAGTAAGGGTTATGGCTACCTCCTGCTCTTCGATCAAATCTTCCAAGTTTAATTCTTCAATATCGGCAGCTATATTGGTTCTCCTTTTATCACCGAATTTTCCCTTTATCTCAAGCAGTTCTTCCTTTATAATACCCTCAAGCAGTTCTTCCTTTTCCAGCACGTCCTTATAGTATCGAATTTTTGTAAGAGTTTCACGGTATTCGTTATCTATTTTTTCCCGTTCCAGTCCGGTAAGCCTTCTAAGCCGCATGTCAAGAATAGCCTGGGCCTGTTTTTCGGACAGGCTGAACTCTTTCATGAGGCCTTCTTTTGCGATTTGCTCGGTTTTGGAGCCTCTGATAAGGGCAATAATCCTGTCCAGATTGTCAAGGGCGATTATAAGTCCTTCAAGTATATGGGCCCTTTCTTCCGCCTTGTTGAGATCGTATATGGTTCTGCGTCTTACCACATCCTTTTGATGCAGCAGGTAATGTTCGAGTATCTGCTTTAAGTTTAAGACCTTGGGCTGCCCGTCCACAAGGGCTATCATTATTATGCTAAAGGTATCCTGCAGCTGTGTGTGTTTATACAAAAGGTTCAGTACAACCCTTGGATTTACATCCCTTTTTAGTTCAATGACTATACGCATTCCTTTTCTGTCGGACTCGTCCCTCAAATCCGAGATGCCTTCTATTTTCTTGTCCCTGACCAGGTCGGCAATTCTCTCAATAAGCTTTGCCTTGTTAACCTGATAGGGAATCTCGCTTATTATTATTGTGTGCCGGTTGCCCGCCGCCGGTTCTATTGAAGCCTTCGCCCTTACCGTCACCCTGCCCTTCCCTGTCATGTAGGCATCCTTGATTGCTCCCTTTCCCATTATTGTCGCCCCGGTGGGAAAATCAGGTCCCTTTATAATCCTTAAAAGGTCCTTTATCTCAATATCAGGACTGTCTATCAACTTAACAACACCGTCAATTACTTCCGTCAGGTTATGAGGGGGTATGCTTGTTGCCATGCCTACCGCTATTCCGGACGCACCGTTAACCAGTATATTGGGAAACCTGGAGGGTAAAACCACCGGTTCCTCGTTAGATTCGTCATAATTTGGTATAAAGTCCACCGTATCCTTGTTAATATCCCTCAGCATTTCGACGGTTATTTTAGCCATTCTCGCCTCTGTATAACGCATGGCCGCCGCACTGTCCCCGTCCACCGAGCCGAAATTTCCATGTCCGTCCACAAGGGGTGACCTTGTTGAAAAATCTTGGGCCAACCTCACCATCGCATCGTATACGGCGGTATCTCCATGGGGGTGGTATTTACCCAGAACATCCCCCACTATACGGGCGGATTTTCTGTGGGGTTTGTCCGGTGTAAGCCCCAGCTCGTTCATAGCGTATATAATCCTTCTGTGTACCGGCTTCAACCCGTCCCTTACATCCGGAAGAGCCCTGCTGACTATGACACTCATGGCATAGTCTATATAGGATTTTTTCATCTCCTGCTGTATATCCACAGCAACTATTTTATCTCTTGTCTGTTCCATTGTCTTTTCCCCCTATATGTCAAGATTGGTAACATATTTGGCGTTCTGCTCAATGAATTCCCTGCGCGGTTCCACCTTAGTTCCCATAAGTGTGGTAAAAATCTGGTCCGCCGCTATCGCATCCTCTACACCAACCTGCAGCAGTATCCTGGTATCGGGATTCATAGTTGTCTCCCAGAGCTGCTCGGGGTTCATTTCTCCCAGTCCTTTATACCTCTGAAGACTTGCTTTTTTATTGTCCAAACGTTCAAATATTCTTTTTAGTTGTTTTTCCGAGTACACATATTCTTCTTTTTTCCCGTCCTTCACCCGGTACAGGGGAGGCTGGGCTATATACAGATGTCCCATGTCGATAAGCGGCCTCATATACCTGAAAAAAAACGTCAAAAGCAAGGTTCTTATATGCGCCCCGTCCACATCTGCATCCGTCATTATTATTATCTTTCCGTATCTCAGCTTTTCCAGGTCGAATTCATCATCAATACCGCTTCCGAAGGCGGTTATCATAGACCTTATTTCTTCATACCCCAGAATTCTGTCAAGTCTTGCCTTTTCAACATTCAATATCTTTCCCCTCAGCGGCAGTATTGCCTGGGTTTTTCTGTCCCTGCCCTGTTTTGCAGACCCGCCGGCGGAATCCCCCTCCACAAGATATATTTCGCACAGTTTGGGGTCCTTTTCGGAACAGTCTGCCAGCTTTCCGGGAAGGGATGTATTCTCCAAAACGTTCTTTCTCCTGGTAAGCTCCCTTGCTTTCCTTGCCGCATCTCTTGCCCTTGCCGCCAGAATTGCCTTTTCCAGTATAACCCTTGCCGTTGAAGGGTTTTCTTCAAGGCAGGCGGAAATAGCCTCTGTGGCTATGGATTCGGTAATGCCCTTCATTTCGCTGTTACCCAGTTTGGTCTTTGTCTGTCCTTCATACTGCGGATCGGTGAGCTTGACCGAAATTACCGCCGTGAGACCTTCCCTGACGTCCTCTCCCGACAGGTTTTTATCGTTTTCCTTAAGGAAGTTATACTTCCGCCCGTAGTCATTTATAACCCTGGTCAGGGCGGCCTTAAACCCGCTTAAATGGGTGCCGCCTTCATGGGTGTTTATATTGTTTGCGTACGAAAATATGTTTTCCACATATCCGTCGTTGTACTGCATGGCTATCTCAACCACGCATTCTTCTCTGCTTCCCTCAAAGTATATGGGGTTTTTGTGCAGCACTTCCCTGTTCTTGTTAAGGTATTTCACGAATTCAACCAGTCCACCTTCGTAGTGCATCTTGCTTTCACGGCCGTCCCGTTCATCCTTGAGTATTATCCTTATACCCTTGTTGAGGAAGGCAAGCTCTCTCAACCTGTATTCAAGGGTGTCAAAATCAAAGTCAATTTCATCGAATATTTCATAATCCGGCTTAAATACTATTTTGGTTCCGGTACTCCTGGTCCCGCCAATCTCGGACAGCCTGCTTACCGCTTTTCCCCGTTCGTATCTCTGGCTGTATACTTTTCCGCCTCTTTTTATTTCCACGTCCAGGTATTCCGAAAGGGCATTGACCACCGATACGCCCACCCCATGCAGTCCTCCGGATACCTTATAGCCCTTTCCGTCAAATTTACCCCCGGCGTGCAGCATTGTCAGGGCAACCTCCACCGCGGGTTTTCCCATCTTGGGATGGGGCCCCACCGGTATCCCCCTTCCGTTGTCTGTAACGGTAACCGAATTATCGCTGTGAACGATAACATTAATTTTATCGCAGAAACCCGCCAGGGCTTCGTCTATACTGTTATCAACCACTTCATATACCAGGTGGTGCAGTCCCCTCGGACCGGTACTGCCTATATACATTCCCGGTCTTTTTCTTACCGCTTCTATGCCTTCCAAAACCTGTATCTGGTTTTCATCATATATGTTTAATGCATCATTGTCTATCACGGTTTTACCCCCTTGGTTATTAGTTTGTCAGAGTTACTGTTCACAAAAAAACTCCAGGAAGTCCCAGAGCCGGTGTTTCTGATCCTGTTTTGCCTAAATATCATACATATAACCTGCTCTTTTGCTCAAGGTGGTTGATGATATGGGAGAATAGTATACTGCGCTTGTACCTGTCCGTTTTCTTTTCCGCCTGTTTTTCGAATTATCGGTTATTACTATTGACTTTGGCTTCCCCTGTGAGACTGCCGTTATAAACCCCTCCTCATCGGCAGTCTTAAGAAATTCACATGTATATTTTGATTCGGATGACGATTCGGCATCTAATATGGCGATTACGTCCTCTAAATGTATTATAGCATTTTTTCCCAAATGCAAAAACATCTTTTCCTCCTCCTGACCACTTGTTGACTGTTATCCTGTTGTTATTATTCCACTATTTATATAAAAAACCTTCCCCCCGGCATATCTTTTTTCCACCGTCCCCGTCAAATGCGTACATGTAATAAACGCCTGTATACGGCTAAGATTGTCCAGCACAAATTTTTGACGGTACGGATCCAGCTCGGACATTACATCGTCAAGCAGCAGAACGGGATATTCTCCGGTCTCTTCCTTTATCAGTTCAACCTCGGATAGTTTAATTGACAGGGCGGCGGTTCTCTGCTGTCCCTGGGAACCGAACTTTCTGGCTTCGGTTTCGTTGATGCATATTTTAATATCTTCCCTGTGGGGACCTGAAATAGTCATCCCGGTCATTAAATCCTTTTTCCTGCTCCTTTCAAGATTAACGTTAAGCCTTTTGCGTATGTCCTCCGGGCCTGTTATTTCTTTCAAATCAATACAGGACTGGTACTCTACTTTCAGCGCTTCGCTCCCGTCGGTTATCCGCCGGTGAACACCTTCCGAAATGGCGGATATTTTCTTTATGAAAGCAAGCCTTTCATATATGAGTTTTGTCCCGTACTCCACCAGCTGCCGGTCCCACTCACACAGCATATCCATTTTGGCTTTTTCGGAAATACCATCCTTAAGCAGCGAATTTCTCTGAATCAGCACCCTGTTATAGCTGTTAAGCACATAATAATAGGAAGATTTCAACTGGGCAATCTCCTGGTCCATAAACCTTCTTCTAAAACCGGGCCCTTCCTTGACAAGTTTAATTTCCTCGGGTGAAAACATCACCACAATCAGGTTTCCAAGCAGCTCTCCCCTTTTTCTTAAAGGAATCCCGTTAACTTTAACCATTTTTTTATTATCCTTAATTCCTATTTCAATTTCCTTTTCTCCTTCGGTTTCGATTAACTTTCCCCTGATATATAGTGTATCGCCGTTCCATTTTATAAGCTCCCTGTCAAAAGGAGTCCTGTATGACTTTCCCGAAGAAAGCAGGTATACCGCTTCCAGCAGGTTTGTTTTTCCCTGGGCATTGTTGCCCACAATCAGATTAATATCCCTGTCGAAGGCTGCTTCCTGTTCGGTATAATTCCTGTAGTTTTTTAGCTTAAGCTCCTTAAGGTACAACCCACCCACTCCAATCGGGCAGTCCCTATTCTTCGGAATTCACCCGTATTCTTTTGCTTTTGTCTATTTCAACCACATCTCCGGGGAATACCTTCCTTCCCCTCTGCCTTATTGTCTGCCCGTTAACTTTAACTCTTCCATCCATAATAATAAATTTTGCCTGGCCTCCTGTTTGTGAAATGCCAGACATCTTCAAAAGTTGACCAAGGGTTATATATTCGCCGCTAATAAGAACACTTTCCATAAAAGTCAACCTCCATTGGGGTTTACCTAAAATTCCATATTAAACATTTATAGCATATCACAATATCCTTGCACGAACAAGTGTTTGCTTCATATTTAGGAAATAACTCTTACAGGCAGCAGCAGATAAATATATTTCTCTCCGTCTTCGGGTTTCATTATGCACGGGCTTACGCCGGTTGTAAATTCCATTCTTATGTATTCACTTTCCACAACTTTAAGTACATCCGTCAAGTATTTTGAATTAAAAGCAATCTCCAGGTCATTTCCTTCGGTTTCCACCGATATCTCTTCCAACACCTCTCCGATTTCAGCATTCGATGTTATTTGGAGGCTGTCTTTCTTTATATCAAACTTTATAAGATTGTTTTTGCCCTCCCTGGCCAAAAGGGAAGCTCTCTCGCAGCTGTCCATAAGCTCAGAATTCTTAACTTTAACCGAAGTATTATATTCATCTGGTATTATCTGCCTGTAATTTATGAAATCTCCCTCCAAAAGCCTTGAAATAACCCTTGTATCCTCCATACCAAACAACACCTGGTTTCCTGCAAGGTCAATCCTTACACTGTCCCTGTCATCCCTTAGTATTTTTTGTATCTCGTTCAATGTCTTGGCCGGTATAACCACCGAAATCTCATCTTCAATATCGTGTCTTACCGTTCTGACCGCCAGCCTGAAACCGTCAAGGGCAGCCATGCTAATTTCCTCCCTGGAACACTCCAATAACGCACCGGTAAGAATTGGCCTTATTTCGTCCACCGCGCAGGCAAACACCGTCTGTCTTATCATGCTTTTCAGAAGGTCCTGCGGCAGCATCAGGCTTCTTTCCCCGTCCACTCTTGGAAGCTCCGGGAAATCTCCTCCATTCTTTCCCTGCAGGTGAAAAACCGAATTAGCACACTTAATCTCGGTTATATAACCTTCATTTACCGAAAACTCTATTTCTTCGGGAGGAAGCTTTCTTATTATTTCTCCCAAAAGTCTTGCATCCAGCACCACCCATCCCTTTTCCAATACTTCTCCCTCCACCCGGCATTCAATTCCCAGTTCAAGGTCGGTGGCGGTCAGTTTAAAGTCTTCGTCCCTGCAGTCAAGCAAAACACCCTGCAGTATCGGAAGGGTTGTTTTTTGTGGTACCGCTTTCTGGACAGTGAGTATTCCTTCAAGCAAACTATCTCTGCTGCAAACCAGTCTCATGGGGATAACCTCCGCATCATTATTTTATTTATAAATAATAAGTAAAACTAGTAGTAGTAGTAGTAGGGGCTGTTGATATGTGGAAAAGCGTACTAAAAAGAGCATATTAAGCAGGTTTAGGTGTTAATTAAATGTTATTAAGATGAGCACAGTTTTCCACATTTCCATAAATAATATTTTATATTAATTCTTGCATATAACTTATCAACACAATATTAACCGGCTATTAACATTATTTCGGGCCTTGAAGTTATCCGTACAGTTTCCGGTTAATCTCGCTAATGGCCATTTTCAGGGATTCGTCGGTTTTTAACTCCGAGCAGATCTTGTCATAGGCATGCATCACCGTTGTATGGTCCCTGCCTCCGAATTCCTCACCAATTTTGACAAGGGGCAGGTCGGTATGTTCCCTGGCCAGGTACATGGCTATCTGCCTGGGGAATGCAATGGCCCGGGTACGCTTTGAAGATTTGAAGTCCTCGGCTTTTATGGAATAATACTCGGATATAACCCGTTTGATTACATCTATGGTAACGGATTTAGGCTGTGCATTTGAAAAGAAATCCTTCAGTGCTTCCTGGGTGAGGTCCATATTTATATCCCTGTTTGTAAGGGTGGAATAAGCTGCCACCCTGTTAAGGGCACCTTCCAGCTCCCTTATGTTAGATTCTATTTTTTTGGCAATATAGGCAAGGGCCTCATCGGGTATGGTTATGGCTTCTATTTTTGCCTTTTTTTTGAGGATGGCTATACGGGTCTCGAAATCCGGCGGCTGAATGTCGCATATAAGCCCCCACTCGAACCTTGAGCGAAGCCTGTCTTCAAGGGTAGGTATTTCCTTGGGAGGACGGTCGCTGGATATTATTATCTGTTTGCTTGCTTCGTACAGCGAATTGAAGGTATGGAAAAACTCTTCCTGGGTCCTTTCCTTGTCGGCGATAAACTGGATGTCGTCAACAAGCAGCACATCGGTGGTCCGGTACCTGTTCCTGAATTCAACGTTCTTGTCATCCCTTATCGAATTGATAAGGTCATTGGTAAACTTCTCGGATGTGGTATATACAACCCGGGTTTTTGGGTTGTTTCTCAATATATAGTGGCCTATTGCATGCATAAGATGGGTTTTACCAAGGCCTACACCCCCGTACAGGAAAAGGGGGTTATACGACTTGGCGGGAGCTTCGGAAACCGCCAGTGATGCGGCATGGGCAAACCGGTTGCTGTTTCCTATAACGAAGGTATCAAAGGTATACTTTGGATTAAGCATACCTATACCCGAGGCTAATGTACCGTTGTCGTCCCTCTGTTTGGTGTTTTTTTCGGAAATTCCGGAGTCCTTTTCTTCCGGCAGTATTATTGTTATTTCGTATTCCCTTGAAGTAACCTGCTCCAGTGCATTAAATATAAGGGTAATATAACGGGCTTCGAGTATCTTTTTAATGAAGTCGGTTGGTGCACACAGAAGTATATGGTCATCGGTTATTTCAACCGGCTGAATAACTTTAAACCACGTATTGAAACTAACTTCCGCCAGCTCTTCCTTTATCAGCTTAAGAGCATTCTCCCAAATTAAAGTCGTATTTTCCTGCATAAATAATCCTCCTTATATAGGTTGTCCACACAAATACCAACAGGGCTTTAAGAATAATTTTTAGCTCCCGGGAAACTAATATTATTGTGAATAAAGCGTGTATATCTATTCTGTAAAAAAGCTTCACACACACCGGTGCTTTACGCGGACCGGTTGTGTAAAACGGTTTATTTTTATTAACATATGCTATATCATGATAACAGATAATTTTGGAGTTATCAATAATTATTGGCAACATATCCACAAAAAATAACCCTATAATTTGATAT
>CAZGUG010000031.1:13910-22059 GCA_964529035.1 uncultured Clostridium sp. | reverse complement strand
CATAAGTAATCATAAGAACCGTCCCTTTGATTGCAAGCAAAGGAAGCAAGCTAAATCAAAGCTGTTCCAGTATTCCCGGGACGCTCTTCTCTTTTACCTCGAGAAAGAACTCCCTTTCCAGTATATCCCCAAGCCTGTGTGCATCCGATGAGTGTATTATCCTGTATCCTTTCAACTGACTGTATTGGCGCAAAAGTCCGCCTACGTTCCCCGGCCTGCTTACCTCCACGCTTCTTATATCCAGATCCGGCGGAATAAACCCAAGGTTTGATATTATGCTGTATGCATTTTTATCAACATGGGCGGGCACGACCCTTCCCTTCAGCCCCACTACCAGACTTACTATTTCATCAACCGAAAAAGCCACCGAACCTACAAGCAGCCTGTCGCTGTATCCTTTTACCCTGTCCCTCTCATCCATTATAATCTGCTCACCGAAAAAATCCGGCCGGTTTTTACCATTAAGATTATTATATACCTCATGCTGAAAATCCTGCGCCCGGCTTATATCGGTGAAATAACAAAGCAGGTGTACTTCTTCTTTGGACTGTACTTCCATACCGGGCAGCACAACTATTCCCTTTTCCAGACCCAATTTCATGACGGCCTCCACGTTTTCCGCCGAATTGTGATCGGTCACTGCTATGGCATCCAGGCCCTTAAGGCAGGCCATGTTTACTATGTTGTTGGGTGTCATGTCACTGTCGCCGCAGGGGGAAAGGGCTGAATGAATGTGCAGATCCAGCGCTATATCCATAACCAGCTAGACCCCGAGGTCGTGCAGCCTGCAGCAAAGGGTATAGGTGTCATCCCCCGCGGCCAGTATTGGTATACCCTCCCCGTTGGCTTTCTCCAGCGTATCCCCATCCACCTCCACGCCAGCCGCCACGATTATGCATGCCATTTCAAGCAGGCTGGCAACGGCAACTATGTTGGAATGGGCCTGGATGGTTACCCATACGTTTCCCCTGGACGCGTTGGCCATGACAAAGCTTAACAGGTCGCCTGCATAGGCACCTTTCACTTCCCTGTCCATGCCGTTAAATCCTGCAGCGGGTTTTATTCCCAGCCTCTTACATAGTTCTCTCACATCCATCCTGTTCTACCCCCTGTCTATTTCATTCATTTTTTCCCTGAGCCTGAATACACAGTCCGCTTCCCTGGCCCAGCCGTTCACAATATCCTCCGCCAGGGCCCTGCAGGTGGGCGCACCGCAGGAACCGCAGTCTATACCCGGTAGTTTTTTCAGTATCTCCTCAACCTTTTCCATCTTCTGGATAGCTTTCCCTATATTCGGATCCAGGCTTGCCATTTTTTTCGGTTTGATCTCTTCGGTCCAGTTAAACAGTCCCGTTTCAAGGAGCTCTTTAACCTTTTTCTTTCCTATTAACTTAGGTGAAGGTGTGGCATGAGCCAGATGTTTTATCCTGGTCTTAGCAACAAAGGCATTTTCTACCAGTAGCGGTCCTCCAACACACCCACCGGTGCAGGCATAGGCCTCAACATAGTCCAAATTTTTTAGCTTGCCCAGCTCAAGCTCCTCAAAAATATTTATCACGTTTTCTATACCGTCAACCGCGAGATAGTTTTCCGAGCCTATAGAACGGCTCTGTCCCCCTATAACGCCCCATTCAAGCCCCCTGCCTGAAAGCTCATAGCCCCCTACATTCTCAAGGTTTTGTAATTCTCTTAAGTTTTTTGACAGACTGCCGAATATTTTTCTTATGGATATTAGTCCGTCAGTGTATGGAAGGCTTATTCCTACCGGTACCCGTATGCTGGTTACCCTTGCAGGACACGGCGTAAGATAAAACACCCCAATGTCTCCCGTTTTGAAATTCTTATCGTTTGTCGTATCCATTTTTTTAAGCCTTGCGGCAATCTCCATGGGAGAAACCAGCGGTATTACATTTTCAAGAAGGTCAGGATACCTAAGCTGTATCAGGCGTATTATAACCGGACAGTCGCTGTATATTGCCGGTTTTGTTATCTTTTTATCTTCCAAATAGTGCTTTTTTATAATTGCGGAAGCAATATCGCAATAGGGCGAAATATCACATACTTCATCAAAACCCAGCATTTCAACAGCCTTCAATACTTTCCCCAACCCCGTACCCGTGTCAAACTGGCCGTGTACCGCCGGGGGCACAAGGGCTATCCTGTATTTATATTTTTTGATGTCTTCCAAATCGTCGGTAACAGCCTTCTGTGCATGATAGGGGCATACCCTAATGCACTCGCCGCAGTCTATACACCTCTCGCCAAAGATGCTCGCCTTTCTGTCCCTTACTCTTATTGCCTCGGTAGGACATCTTTTTATACAATGGGTACATCCTTTACAACTGTCCTCGGATAATACGACCGAATGAAAGTAATTGCCCATTTGACCACCCTCTTAATTAGTAATGTGTATTGTACTGGTTACTGTAGTACCTTTACCTTTCTGGGATTCTATCAAAAACTCATCACTGCACCGTTTCATGTTGGGCAGCCCCATGCCTGCACCAAAGCCCATTTCCCTCACCTGGTTGGAAGCCGTAGAATACCCTTTCTGCATTGCCTTATCGATATCCGGAATGCCCGGCCCCCAATCCTTTGCAATAATTTCTATTTTTTTGGTTGAAATGTTTACCGTGATTTCTCCGCCGACCGAATGGATAATAATGTTCATTTCTGCTTCATACGTTACCACAGCCGCTCTTCTGGTTATATCCGAAGGGATACTCAGCTTTTTCAACACTTTCTTTGTGTTGCTTGAAGCATCACCGGCCTTTACAAAGTCTTCCGGACAAACCCTGTAGTTCAGCTTCACCATGTCCTCCATATTCACCCAACAACTCCCAACTCGTCTATACCCTTAAGCCCGGCACTAAAAAGCATTCCGCTTGTGGTATACAGGGTATAGGGCGTACACATTACAGTAATTCCATTCTCTTCCGCCAGTTCCAGTGAAGCAGCATCCGGCCTCTTGCCCCTCACATATATTATAGCTGTAAGGTCCATCATCTCGGCGGTTCTTACCACCTGCGGATTCGTAAGTCCGGTCAGAAGCACCGTCCTCTCATTGACGAAGGCCAATACATCACTCATAAGGTCCGCCCCGAAAGCAAAGTCCACTTCCCTATCCATACCGGATTTGCCCGCTATCACCTCGGCGTTAAGAATCCCTCTTATCTCGTATAAATACATATTAACCTCCTTTTATATCATCACACTTATTCTTTTTAAAAACCCCACATAGCAGTTGATAAGTTCCATGGAAATCTGACCCGGAATGCCCGTCTGATGGTTGTATTCCGAATAGCTCTCAAGCATTGCGGTATAAAGCATTGATACTTCGTCTACCAACTTTTCCGCCGACGCCGGCCAACTGGTCTGTGAAACCTCGGTGTTAAACTTCTCTATCCTGCTCTTATGTTCCTGCACCGTATCGCTAATATCTATACCGCTTACGTCTTTAGCCGTTATTTCTGTAATCATGCCTTTGCATACCCTGAGCTGCTCACTTATAAGCCCTGCCTGCTCGGAGGACAAATCGGCCAGGCTGATATCCACTGAAGGGTACCCTATATGCAAAACATGTGCATCGCTGTAGTGTTCCCTTATCTGTTCCAGGTAAGCCACCGCTTCATTCATTGATAATGAATAAAATGCATACACCTTGATTAGGCCTTCGGTATCCATAGATGCCGCCATACCCTTGTTGTTCAGTTCCTCTGCCAAATCAAGGGCGTTTTCCTGGCTGGAAAAAGCCCCTACCTGAATACGGTAAAGTTCCAGGCCCTCAACATTAAACACCCGCTGATATGCATTGGTTGTCTGGTTTTCTTCCTCCGAAGTTGTTTCGGTTGTATCGGCCGGAGGCTGGGCAGTTCCCTGACCTGTCCCTTCGGTTAAACCCCCGGTGGTATCGTCCTGGTTTTCAGCAAGATAGGGAATAATGATAGTTTTGGATACCCCGTAGCCGATTACTATTCCCAAAAGAGGTATAACTATAAACAAAAGCAGAAGCATTCTTCCAATACCGGTTTTCTTTGTACTTTCCTTTCTTTTTTTCCTCACATTTATCACCGCTTTATTCTGTTATCCTAGTATTATTATAGCACAGCCAGTTCAAGTTACCTATATGCAAATATCCAATGTGTCCTTTTATAAAAGATACTAAAAAAGCAAAGGTACCGAAAAACCCCGGCACCTTTGCTATGTCTAATTTATTGGCTCGTTATCGGATAGCAATCGGTTCTTTACCACTTGGTTCCGCCTGCGAAGAAAATTATAATTATTATCAACAGTAAAAATGTTATGCCAAATCCGCCGCCGCCAAATATGCCTTTTTCTTCCACTACCCTTCACCTCCATATCTTACTGCAATATATGCTATGCTTTTAACCGGTTTTTTGTGAATGGTTATTTACAATTGGCGGCTATTTTCCGTGGCCTGCTACATTTTAATCATGCTCAAAATCAGCTCTTCTGCTTCGGCAGTTTTCCCTCTTAATTCTTCCACCCTGCTCTCCATCCTCTCCCTGTATCCATCATCCTTTATCGATTTGAGGTTTATTTCTACGTTGTACAGGGCCGCCAGTACCGCAGTCCTTGCCATCATGGCCGCTATGGCCCCATCGGTAACAGCCTGGCGATTTCCCTTTTTCACCACCGTCTCAATCATTTTCATGGTCCCGAAAGCTTTTTCGGCAACCGCCATTGGCACCTCCGCCGCCTGCTTAAGGCTCTGCTGGATGGCCCTTACGCGGTCGTCCTTTTGCTCTTCATTGGATTTTGGCATGCGGTAAGCCTCTATCACCCTGTTAAAAGCATGCGCATCGGCATCCATCTGCTCTGTGAAAAACCCAATATGCTCCGAACTCGTGTTAACAAGATCTTTCATTTCCATGCTTGCTTCCCTATACTTTGGGTTGTCAACCGTAAGAGATGCCACCATGGACGCGAGGGCACAGGCAGTAGCGCCGCAGAAGGCTGCAACACTGCCGCCTCCCGGTACCGGGTCCTTCGAAGCCGTTTTGGCCAAAAACTCTTCAATGCTGTTATCCTTAAACACACCATGTTCCTCCTTTTGTTCTCACTCTTCCCACAAAAGCCTGTTTTCCAGTATCTGCTCCTGGCAGAAGTTTTCAAGTCCAAGATAGTAGGCAGCAGCATCGGTCAGGGCCTGCATCGGCAGAGTGCCCACAAGCTCGCTTCCGGCTACCGTTATTCCGTACCTTCTGGCTTCCATTTTTATCATTTCAAAGGACTGGTATAGGGAAGTTTTAGTAAAATCGGTCATATTCATTGATACCTGGACCATACCCCTTTCCCTGAGAACAACTCCTATGGCTTTGCAGTACCGCAGGCCTCCCCCGGAGTTGCGTACCCTCCTGGCTATTGCCTTTGCTATCTCAAGCCTGTCGGTGTTAAGATTAACGTTAAAGGCAACCAACGGCATGCGGGCACCTATCGCTGTAACGCCTGCTGTTTTATGCATCTCCTGAGGACCGTAGTCCGGATTCCATTCGGGAAGCTTTATTTTTTCAAAAAAGCCTTCAAACTGTCCCCTTCTTATGTCCGCCAGGTTTTGTCTTCCGGCCGATGTCGCCGCATTTTCATACAAATATACAGGCAGGTTAAACTTATCCGCTGCTTCCCGGGCCAATCGGTGGGATAAATCCACCGCTTCTTCCATAGTAACGTTTCTAACCGGTATAAAGGGTATCACATCTACTGCACCCATCCTCGGATGCTCTCCCCTGTGCCGGTTCATGTCAATCTCCCTTACTGCAGTCTCCATCGCATCCAAAAGGGAACCCTTCAATGCCTCGGGTTCTCCTATAAGTGTAACCACCAGCCGGTTATGGTCCCTGTCCGCCGAATAGTCCAGAAGTTTAACACCATCCGCCCGCATGAAGGGCTCAACAATTTTTTCTATCACTTCACTGTCTTTTCCTTCGCTGAAGTTGGGTACACATTCCAGTATTTTATCCCTCACAGACCTCATCTCCTTTAGCCCTTGTACTCTCTGTCAACCAAATCGTTTATAAGATTTTCGTCGGGAATAAAGGGTATGGTTACATGGTCGGTTCCCTTTCTTGCATGATTGTATTGGATACAGGTTTCTATTGAATTTTCGTTCCTCGCCCAGGCGCGTCTGGCAACACCGCCCATCACATCCCAGGGAATCGCGCATTTTATTATATTGTCTGTTTTTTCACTTCCATCCAGAACCAACCCGAAACCGCCGTTTATCGCTTTGCCTATACCCACTCCGCCGCCATTGTGAAGGGCCACCAGACTCATGCCCCTAGCTGCGTTTCCCGCAAAACACTGAACCGCCATATCCGCCATTATATTGCTTCCGTCCTTAATATTGGAGGTCTCCCTGAAGGGCGAATCGGTACCCCCGGTATCGTGATGGTCCCTGCCAAGCATTACCGGTCCTATTTCACCCTTTCGTACCATTTCGTTGAACCTAAGGGCTATCTTTGTTCTCCCTTCTGCATCCTGGTAAAGGATCCTGGCCTTTGTTCCCACCACCAGTTTATTCTTAATTGCATCCCTTATCCATACATAATTGTCCCTGTCCTGAAACCGCCTGTCCGGGTCTATACATTCCATGGCGGCCATGTCGGTTTTCTGCAGGTCCTCTTCCCTGCCGCTCAGGCACACCCACCTGAAGGGCCCGTAGCCGTAGTCAAACAATACCGGACCCATTATATCCTCTACATAGGACGGGAATATAAAACCGTCATTCGGGTTTTTTCCGTTTTTACATATCTCCTTCACGCCCGCATCAAAAATGGCCTTCATAAAGCTATTGCCGTAATCAAAGAAGTAAACTCCACGCTCCACAAGAACCTTTATTAGCTCGAAATGCCTTGCCAGGGATTTATCCACCATTTTTTTAAACTCTGCCCTGTCGGTGGATAAGAATTTGGTCCGTTCTTCAAAGGTAAGCCCCTGGGGACAGTAGCCTCCGTCGTATACCGCATGACAGGAGGTCTGATCCGACAGAAGGTCTATGTGTACATTGTTCTTTACTGCATATTCTAAAAGGTCCACAATATTACCGTGGAATGCTATTGCAGTGCCCTCCTTTTTTTTCTGATACTCTGCAGCAAGGCCGAAGGCCTCTTGGGGGTTTCCGGCAATCAGGTCAACCCAGCCCTGGTCATACCTTGTTCTTATTCTGGATTCGTCCACCTCCGCGATAACTCCCACACCGCCGGCAATCCTCACCGCTTTTCCCTGGGCTCCGCTCATCCCCCCCAGGCCGGATGTAACATAAAGGTGACCCTTGAGGTCGCTGTCGGCGGGAATGCCCAGTTTGTCCCTGCCGGCGTTCAGTATGGTGGAATAGGTGCCGTGCACTATGCCCTGGGGCCCGATATACATCCAGCCACCGGCGGTCATCTGCCCGTAGTTGGCCACCCCCAGGGCCATGACCCTGTGCCAGTTGTCCTGGTCGTCAAACATTCCAACCATAAGGGCGTTTGTAATTATCACCCTGGGAGCTCCGGGAAAGGATTCAAACAGTCCCAGCG
Source organism: uncultured Clostridium sp. (assembly GCA_964529035.1). Lineage (GTDB taxonomy): Bacteria > Bacillota > Clostridia > Ch29 > Ch29 > CAZGUG01. The sequence continues at coordinate 14,521 of CAZGUG010000031.1, read as the reverse complement.
GGTGCCCGGATTCAATTACAAGGGTCTGGTTTCGGGTCATTATTTCCAAATATCTTTTTATCAGGTTATACTGCATCCAGTTCTGGCACACCTGGCCGGTTTCACCGTAGGTAACCAGTTCATAGGGATAAAGAGCCACATCAAAGTCAAGGTTGTTATCTATCATTACCTGGAAGGCTTTCCCCTCAATACATTCGCCTTTGTACTCGTTGATGGGCCTTCCCTTTATCGCGCTTTTCGGCCTGAAACGATAACCGTATATCCTGCCCCTTGTCAAAAGCTCGTTCAGGAATTCAGGAGCTAGTCTTTGGTGCCATTTCCCGGGTATATACCGAAGGGCATTTTTAAGTGCCAGTCGTGTATCATCTTTGTTCAGTGTAAAGTCCCTTTTGGGTGCCCTTCTTATACCCTCCTCAAACCCTGGCATTTCCGGCAGCTCTTCAAAGATTTCATCAAGCTTTACCGTCATTGAACCGGCTATTTCATTATTGGCATTCATTCAACAAAACCTCCTTAATCCAAATATTACTATTCTAAACTTATTATATACAATTTTAAATGTTAAATAAACTTTCCTGATGCAAAAGACAGCAGAACCGTCCCCCTGTCTG
>CAZGUG010000031.1:0-13810 GCA_964529035.1 uncultured Clostridium sp. | reverse complement strand
GAACCGTCCCCCTGTCTGTCCCCCTGTCTAAATACAGAAAAATACCAAGGGCCTAAGACCCTTGGTATTTCTATGGTGCCGTGGACTGGACTCGAACCAGCACGAGCGATGGCTCACTACCCCCTCAAGATAGCGTGTCTGCCTATTCCACCACCACGGCTTAACTAGTTTTCAATTTGAATTGCAGATAATATTATATAAACTATGGGCCGCTGTGTCAATACCTATTGATGCTGCTCCGGAATATACCATTTTTCTACATCCAGGAATATGTTATGTTCCCTGGGATTCACCTCTCCTCTTATTCTGTTTTTAACCAGAAGGGCCGCCTTTTTGAAATACAGGCTTATATATGGAAGCTCTTCCGCTATATACTTCTGCAGGTTTTCGCTGGTTTCTTCCCTTTCCCGGCCGCTTGCCCTGAAGTCCTGCTGCAGCAAACTGTCCATTTCCTCATCGCTGTATGAAATAAAATTGCTGCCGTTTTCTATCTGATTGGAATGAAAGGCAAATGAAAGGTCCAGGTAATTAGCCAGATTCCATCCCAGAACAACCGCATCGAATTCTCTTTTTTCAACTATTTGAAGCAGTTCCTCCCATGTATGCTCCTGCAGTTTGACCTCAATGCCTAGGGCTTTTAAATCGTCCGCTATCATTCCGGCCGCTTCAAACCTTTTTGGATTATCCGAGTTCGCAAGCAGCGTAAAGGTCAAATCATGTTTTACACCGTCAATCTCCTTTTCCAACAAACCGTCGTTGTCCCTGTCCGCCCAGCCTGCTTCCCTAAGTACCGCTTTTGCCGTTTCCACACTGTATTCGTACTGCGATGCTTCCTCCGAATATATCCATGCATGGGTAGGAATTGGAGTATCGGCTATCTCGGCATGTTTAAGGTATACTTTATCAGCTATTTTATCCCTGTTAATCCCGTACTGCAGTGCCTTGCGCAGAGCTTTGTCCTGGAACATGAGCCTTGTGAAATTAAGCCCCACAAAATCGTATTTATTGGTAACAAACTCTTTTATATATGCCTTCCCGTCCTCCCTGTAAATATCCCAATCGGGATTTGTGGTTATGGCAATATCTACCTGGTCGGCTTTAAAAGAAGTAAGGATGGTACTTTCGTCCGTTACAAACTGCATCTCGATTTCTGAAATATACGGCTGCCCGCCCCACCAGTCGGGGTTGAGTTCAAGACCCAAAAACTTGTAAGGCTGATGCTCCTTCACCCTGTACGGTCCCGTACCCGTCGGTACAAATTCCACTTTTCCTTCGGCAAGGTCCCGGGGCGAATCATACATATGGCTTGGCAGTACCGGAAAGGTCATAATATCAAGGGCACCGTTAAACCATTGGTCAAAAACAACGCTTACCGCATCATCGCCCAGGGCTTCGAAATAAACCACCCTGTCAATGTTTGTTGTATACAGGCTGTCGGCGTTTTCAACAGCTTTCATATACTCCAGTGTGAACACAACATCAGCCGCAGTAACCGGAGCACCGTCATGCCACTTAAGCCCTTCCTTGAGATTGAACATGATAGAATTCTCGTTTTCAGACATCGTCCAATCCCGGGCCAGCACGGGTTTTATTCTAAGGTCCTTATCATAACCAACCAATCCTTCAAATATGAGTTTTAAAAAATGGTGCGCATCTCTTTCGGTATTGATTACCGGGTTTAAGGTTTTTGGCTCGATCCCGGCAAACACAATCTTACCGCCGGCAGCCGGATTTTCTTCGACTGCGGGTATCTCCTCCGGGTCGTCAACCTGCGGCTTGCAGCCGGCTGATGATAAAATAAGAACAAGTATCAGCGCTACCGCCATATATCTTTTTGCTGACAACAACACATCCCCCCTTACCTGACACGTTTTAGCTTACTATTATCTATAAGTCCGGGAATCCTACCCCGTTTTGCAATAGCCCTTCCTTCGACTTTTTTGATATCCATGGTCATATCTATAGGCGATGCCGACGAAATATAGCTTCCCACACCAAAGGCATCCGCTCCGGCCTGGGACAGTATATGTATCCTTTCGGGGTTCAATCCTCCTGACACGAATACCTTTACCCTGTCAAATCCCTCCTGGTCCAGCCTTGCCCTTACCTCCCTGACCAATGCCGGCGTAACACCGCCCCTTTCACTGGGCGTATCCAGCCTTACACCGCCAAGCCTCTTTCCCAAGGCATTTGCCACCCTCAGGGTTTCTTCCACTTCGTCCTTAAAAGTGTCCACCAGTACTATCCTGCCGTGTTCTTCCGGTGATATCCGGTCATAGACCTTTGCTATCTCCACGGTATCCCCCGCAATGATAAATGCAGCATGGGGTACGGTTCCAACCGGCTCTTTTCCCATAAGTTTGGCTCCCAGTATACAACTGGCATTGTCCGCTCCCCCTATTAGGGCAGCCCTCTCCATTACAGGTGCCACCGACGGGTGAACATGCCGTGACCCGAAGCATACAAAGGGCTTGTCCCCGCATGCCTGCCTGCACTGATGCGCGGCGGTGGCCCAACCGCTTGCGCTGGCAAGACAACCGAGAATAACCGTCTCATAGGTGCCGAACTCGCTGTAGGGTCCCTCAATCCTAATAACGGTATCCATTGACTCGAAGCTTTCTCCTTCATCTACAGCCCAAATCTTGATATCCTTGTCCTTAAGTATATTAAGTACCTCCAGGACACCCGCTATTATGCCGGGCTTTCTTGGAAATATCTCGGCTGTGACAACCCTGTCCTGCAGCCCCAGATGTGTAAGAATCTCCATAGTTCTTATGAAATACACATCCGTGGTTTTCCCTGACAGTATCTCCTGATGAGTGGCGGAATGCAGCAGCCTGTCATCGTTCACTTCATAGTCGGATACATCCCTAAGCGTTTTAAACCCTTCGCCTTTTTCCATCGTGTACCTTCCTTCCTCAGATAATGTTCGGTTCATCTTGTTTTTTCACCTGTACAGATTACTGTAAATCCTGTAGTTATAAATCACTTTTTCAACATATTCACGGGTTTCCCTGAAGGGAATATAATCAAGGCTCCGTCCGTCCCTGCTGTATCGTTCGTCTGCAAGCCATTTTCTTACGTTACCGCTGCCTCCGTTATACGCGGCAATAACATTTCCAAGGTCTCCCCCGAACTCCTTCTCGAGTATATGTATATACCAACATCCTATCATTATATTGATTTGCGGTTCAAACAGTTTTTCCGGACTGTAGTCCTCAATACCCAGCATATCGGCAGCCCACATGCCTGTTACCGGGGATATCTGCATGAGCCCCCGGGCATCTTTCCGGGACTGCGCCTTATGATAAAACTTGCTTTCAGCCTTGATTACAGCAGCAACAAGATATGGGTCAACCCGGTATTCTTTCGAATATTTGAATATCAGATCCCTGTGATACACAGGAAACAAAGCCCTCATAATCCATGTTGCGCTGTTTATTATAACAACGATAAGAACCGCCGTTATAAGCAGTGTGACAAGAATCTTGCGTTTTTGGGATGCCCCGTTCAAACATAACACTCCTAGAATGTATACTATTTCATTATATTATTTGTTCATCCTTGTATGCAATATGTTTATTTTTATTGCCCACAGCTTGATGATTTTGTTTTCAAGGGCTTCGGGTGTACCGGTATTGTCAATCACCGCGTCTGCAAGCTTTATCTTTTCTTCCATCGGCATCTGTGAGTCTATTATGTTTTCCGCCTTTTCTTCCGACATACCGTCCCTTGCAACAAGCCTTTCAATCTGGGTTTTCCTGTCCGCCCAAACCAGCCATACACAGTCCGCCATTTTATGAAGGCCCATTTCAATCAAAATGGCGGCATCTATTATCAAAACCTCGGTACTTTTCTTGTTTTCAATCGCTCTAATGGTTTCCCTCACCCTGGCAGCCATGACGGGATGGACTATTGCATTGAGCTTCTCAAGCTTTGCTTTGTCCGCAAAAACCATATCCCCCAGCTTTTTTCTGTTAAGGCTTCCATCGGCAAGCAGTACGTCCTGCCCGAAATGCATGACAATTTTTTCAAGGCAGGGGCTTCCCTTTTCGACAACTTTCCTTGCTGTCATATCAACATCAATAATCTCCGCTCCTAGCCTTTTCAGTATACTGCTCACCGTTGATTTTCCGGTTGCCGCGCCTCCGGTAAGTCCTATTTTTAACAAGGCCCGCTACCTCCTATTTAGCTGCGTCAAACCAGTTTTCTCCGGCCGACATTTTAACTTCCAGAGGAACATTGAGCTCCACAGCCCCTTCCATGCATTCCCTCAGCAGTTTCCTTACTGTCCCAAGCTCATCCCTGTGGGTTTCAATAATAAGCTCGTCGTGAACCTGCAGTACAAGTCTTGATTTCAGTTTTTCACTTCTAAGCCTTTGGTAGACCATGTTCATTGCCAGCTTTATTATGTCCGCCGCACTTCCCTGTATAGGTGTGTTCATAGCCAGCCTTTCTCCGAAGCTCCTTACGTTTTTGTTTGCAGATTTCAGCTCGGGCAGGTATCGTATTCTCCCCAGCATTGTCCTTACCATTCCCTGCTCCCTGCCCTCTCTCACTACCCGGTCCATATACTTCTTCACGCCGCTGAAGCTGTCAAAATACCTTTTTATGTACTCCGCCGCCTTTTTACGTGAAATATGCAGGTTTTGCGACAGGCCGTAATCGCTTATACCGTATATTATACCAAAATTAACCGCCTTTGCACTGTCCCGCATGGCGGGTGTGACCTCCAAGGGAGTTACTCCGAATACCTGGGCTGCTGTCCGGGTATGTATATCCTGCCCCTCCTTAAAGGAACTTATCAGATTCCGGTCACCGGATATATGGGCAAGGACTCTTAACTCTATCTGTGAATAATCGGCGGATACAAACAGGTATTCATCGCTTTCGGGGACAAAAACCCTTCTTATCTCCCTACCCAGTTCAAGTCTTATGGGTATGTTCTGCAGGTTTGGTTCCGTGCTGCTTATCCTGCCTGTGGCGGTAACCGTCTGTTTGAAACACGAGTGCACCCGTCCGGTGTGCTTGTTTATAGCTTTTATCAGCCCTTCGGCATAGGTGGATTTTAACTTGACGAGCTGCCGGTATTCCAGTACCTTCTCCGCTATGGGATGCCTGTCCCTAAGCTGTTCCAGCACCTCGGCGTCGGTTGAATAACCGGTTTTGGTCTTCTTGATCGGCGGCAGAGACAGTTTTACAAACAGTACCTCCCCCAGCTGCTTTGTTGAATTAATATTGAATTCACTGCCCGCAATCGAATATATTTCATCTGTCAGTCGGTTTATACTCTGCTTAAGTTTTTGTGAATACTCTTCCAGTGCTTTTTTATCCAGCTTTATTCCGGTTTGCTGCATATCAGCCAGCACCTTAATTAGCGGCAGTTCCACCCTGTAAACCAGGTCTTCCATACCGGTATCCTTTATCTGCCCGGCCATTATGCTTTTGAGCCTGAACATGCACCTTGCCCTTGCGGCAAGGTATTGGCACACCTGCTCCATTTCGATAAGATTGAACTCGGTGCGGTTTTTGCCTCTGCCTGCAATCTCCTCAATGCCAGCAATATTTTCACCCAGGTACTTGAGCGCGACCTTTTCCAGTTCATACCCGCTTGCTGTCGGGTCTAACAAATATGCAAATATTTCCGAATCAAACCTATAATTGACCAGTCCGATACCCCTTTGGGCAAGGGCTATAATATCCTGTTTAAGATGATGTCCCAGTTTCTGTATCCCCTTATCTTCCATAACAGGCTTTATGGCTTTGAAAACCTTATCTTCATCCAAGGCATACCCTTCATGCCCGACAGGAATGTACACGCCATCGCTGTCGCTCCAGGCGAGGGATATACCGTATACTTCAAATTCAATACTGTCGTCGGTGCTGGTTACTATTTCAAAGGCCATACATTTATTCCTGCGGATTTTATCCAGTATTCCATCTATATCGTCAAGGGTTTTAAGACATATATAATTGCAGTCTGCCGTTTCCCTTTCCGGTATATAAGATGCATCTTCCGGTTCGAAAAGCCTTTTTGCCCTTTCGATCAGGCTGTTAAACTCCAGTTCCGACAGCTTTTTCATAACATTTTCGGCATTTGGCGCAGGCCTTTTGCACTCCCCGGTATCTATTACAACGGGTATATCCCTGTGGATGGCAGCCAGTTTCTTGCTCAAAAGGGCCTGCTGAACATTCTGCGAAAGGTTCTCCTTCAGTTTTCCCTCCGGCATATGGCTTAGACCCTCCAACACCGCTTCCAGGCTCCCGAACTGGTGCAAAAGCTTAAGGGCGGTTTTTTCGCCTACCCCCGGAACCCCAGGTATATTGTCGGATTTGTCGCCCATCAGTCCCTTCATGTCAACAAGCTTATCCGGGCTGAGGCCGTACCTTTCCTCCACCCCATCAATATCGTACAGCTGGAAATCCGATACTCCCCTTTTTGTATATATAACCTTTACGCCACTGCTAATAAGCTGCAGCGCATCTCTGTCCCCGGTCACTATGAATACATCTATTCCCTGGTTTTCGCCGTACCGCGAAAGGGTGCCTATTATATCGTCAGCCTCAAAGCCTGCTGCTTCCAGCCTGTTTATCCCCAAAACATCCAGCACGTCCTTTAAGACCGGCATTTGAGCGGCCAGCTCATCCGGCATACCCTTTCTCTGCGCCTTGTACTCCGCGTACTCGGTATGTCTGAAGGTGGCTTCCTTCCTGTCGAAGGCTACGCTGATATATTCGGGCCGGTATTCATCCAGTATCTTGAACAGCATTGTCAGAAAACCGTAAACGGCATTTGTGGGCAGCCCCTGTCTGGTCCTAAAGGGCGGCAGCGCATAATAGGCTCTGTTTACAAGGCTGTTTCCGTCTATAATAACCATTCTGGGTTTGTTCAAGCCAAACACTTCCTTCCGCTTCCCATATAGTATTTCACCACAATGTGTAAAAAACCTCCAAAAACACAAAAAAAAGAAGCGTTAAAGCTTCTTTTCTCGTTAATCCGCTCTCTGTCTAATAGCTGTACTGCACCGACACCATCGCAGATATTTCCATCTCTCCGGTGGATATAGGCGTTGCTGCCATGTCGGCTGATTCCATCATTTTCGCCGCTATGTTATCCTGCCGCACAACCACAGGTCCGCCGCCGCCTATCTCCTGGACATTCACCGCGCCCTTAAGCGTAACGCCCAGTCCTTCGGCCACCGCCTTGGCTTTTTGTGAAGCATTCACAACCGCCATGTTAAGTGCCTGGCTGTAGAGCTTATCCGTATTTTCCATGCCAAACCTTATGCTTGAGATTTTGTTGGAACCCACAGCCGAAACGCCGTCTATTATTTCCCCGGTTTTGTCAATATCCCTAACCACAACCTCAACTATGTTGTTAACCCTGTATTCGTATACATAGGATTTCCTTGTACTGTCGTCATACCTTTCCAGGGGGTGCAGGTTGTATGTCACCGTTTTGATATCATCTTCCGCTATACCGAAGGACTTGAGTTTCGCAGTTACTTTATCCATTACCTGTGCATTTTCCTGCTGCGCTTTTTTGGCATTGGCATTCCTGGTCTCCACCCCTATCCTTATATAGGTTGTATCAGGCTTGACCTTTATTATGCCGGTTCCGCTCACGGTTATAGTGTTTTTTTCGGTTTCCTGGGCGGCTGCGGCGCTGTCGGAAAACACGTCCCCGGCAACATAAAGTGCAAACGCCAGTACGGTGACAACAAGCACATAAACAATCATCCTTGCCCCTTTTACCGTCACCTTTTTCACCCCGCTTCTATTCTATATTTTTTCTTTTCAGCCTCCACCATACCAGAAGGCCCGCTCCCGCCAGTACCGCCACCGGAAGAGCATAGCCTATTCCGACAATAATATATTCAATCGTATCCATAATTGCATTTGTGGTGCGTATAAAACCCCTTTTCATCCTGTCCCACAGACTTCCCACCTGTAATGTGGATACATGGGTATCCTTAGGGTCCACTTCTGTCATAAATATTCTTATGGTAGAGTACTGGACCAGATTATCCCAGCCCCTTAACTGTGTGGCATGCCTTTCAAGCTCGGACCTTACCCTGTTAAGCTCGGTCTCTATTTTTAGTATATCCTCCACCTCGGTGGCCCTTTCCAGTATTTCAAGAAGCCTATCCTGCTGAACTTCGAGGCTTTTAAGCCGCGCTTCGGTATCCATATACCTCAGCGTAATATCGCTGCCGTCGGTTGACCTGTTGGTTACCTTTCCGAGGCCTGAAACCCTTTCGAGACAGCCGGTAAATTCCGAACTAGGTATACGTATCACCACGTTCCCTTCCATGAAATCCCTGTCGTCTTCGGTAGTACCATGTTTTCTTATATAACTGTTTGAACTTTCTATATATCCGCCTGTTTCGTCCACCATCTTCTGTATTGCTTCAAGCTGCCGATTAAAATCCTCCACCTGGATAGAAATCTCGGCGTTTCTTATGATTTTCCTGGAATCCTGCTCTTTTAGAATTCTGTCACCGGGTTCGGCCGGTACCCCGGCAGCCGAAAATGTATCTCCATCTACCTGCATGTCCGGCTCTACACCCGGCGTTTCCGACCCGGCCAAACCCGCAGCTTCCTCTTCCAAATCCAGCATTCGGGAATCCATAGCCTGCTTGTTCTGTGCTATGCCAAATCCCGCTTCTCCGTCATCTGTAATACTATACATTTCAGCAGGCGCTTCAGCCGGCGCTGCCTCTTCTGTTACAGCCATATCCTGAGAACTTCTGGAGCCCATGAATAAACCGGGCATTATACCCTTTGCAGCAACAGCCACCAGTAATACCGCCGCCACCGACACCAGCCCCGGTTTTAACCATCTTTTCCCTAAACCGCTTACCGCTATATCCTTACGAGCCTTACGCAGTGCACCTGAAACCATCGGTTGCAGGTATTCGGGAGGTTCCTTTTCTTCAAGGCTTCGGCAGTTTTCCACCATTTCCCGGAGTATTTCGAGTTCTGTGCGGCAGTCTTCGCATGACTTAATATGCTCCTCCAGCATGCGGCTCTCCTGCTCATCCAACATATCATCTATATATAAAGAGAGTTTTTCTCTAATGCCTTTGCACGCTTCCATTTCTTCTCCCTCCTCTCAACCTTTTTTGACGGCTGTTTCAATATTTAGTTCCCCGCGCCTAATAAGTTCCTCTTTCAGACTGGTTCTTGCCCTGCTTATACGGGACTTTACCGTACCTATATTAATCCCCAGTATATTGGCTATTTCCTGGTAACTTTTGCCCTGAATATCCCTAAGTATGATAATAACCCTGTGCTCCTCCCCGAGCTTATTAATTGCCCGGTGCACCTGTTTTTTCACTTCCCGCCTTTCCATCTGTTCCTCGGGCAGGTCATCGGTATCGGTTACCAGTTTGCAGCCCCGGTCTTCGGGATTATCGTTGTGGGCAACCGGATACAGCTTAACCTTCTTTCTCTTGCGAAGTTCGTCTATGCAAACATTTACAGCAATCCTGTAAACCCACGTTCCGAAACTGGATCTGCCATCAAACTTTTTTATTGACTTAAAAGCCTTTAAGAAAGCTTCCTGCACCACGTCACAGGCATCTTCCCCGCTGCCCATCATCCGGAAGCCCAGGTTATATATCTGTTTCTGGTACATGGCCATAAGCTCTTCAAAGGCCGATAAATCACCTTCTTTGCTGCGTCCAACCAGCTCGAGTTCCGCAGACATAGATATTCCTCCCTTCCCACTCATACGTTTCTTTTGACGGAAACTTTTTCATTAAAGTTCCATGTTGATTTTCCAGCATAAAAAAAGAACAGTTCACCACTGTCCTATTCTATAAAAATGAGATAAATCCTTCAGGGTAAATTATGCATAATCTCTATATATCCATATTTCGAATGAATCTGGCAGGTAAAACCCTCCTCCTCCAAAGACGCAAGATTTACCCTGCCTTGTTTTTCAGGTTTTAACAAGCTTAAATCCATATCCGGGTTAACCTTAAAATTACCAACGTCCGAGGTCAGAAACCTTCCGTCAAGTTTGGCAAAATTAATTTCATAATTTAGCTCCTCTATACTTACTCTGGCCCAAAGCCGTCCTCCCAGCATGGCCGCCACATCGGCTATGGAAGCATAGAGTTTCCCATCCCGCCTCACAGCGGATATCGGCCTTCCCATAAGCCTGCCGGTTAAAGCGGCATCATTCCATTCTATGCTTATACCAAAGAACTCGTTCAGACTGTCACAGTTTACAAATATCATGGTTCTGTCGTATATTGTATCTGATGTGAGAAACTCACCGTTAACAGTCAAAATCCAGTTTTCAGCAAATGCTACTTTTCCGTTTCTTAAAGCCAAAAACATGTTTTCCAGCTTTTTTTCGGGTATTTTTTCCAAAATACCGGCAGCTGTCAGTTGTTCCAGTATTTTGTCCCTGAAGCCCTTTTCCTTGGAATAAATATCCCTGTAAGCCACCACAGCCTCTTCCCCGAATGTCTCAATCAGGTTGCCGTACACGACTTCCACGGGAATTCCTATACCTACAACTGAATAGAGTTCCGACACATCGTAATTATACATCCTGATACAGCCTAATGATATGCTTTTCCCTATGCTTGACGGGTCGTTATTGCCGTGGATGCCGTAGCCCCCGTAGAATCCAAGCCACCGTATGCCCAGCGGATTAGCAGGGCCCGGAGGCACCGGGTTTCGACTGTTGGGATGCCAGGTGGGGTTTACTGCTTTGTTTATTATGCTGTAACTGCCTGTGGGAGTCTGGGCCGCCGGCTTACCCACGGCAATCGGGTATGTCTTAAGCGGCACCTCTCCATCCATAAGGGTCAGGGAATACCGGGGGACATCTATTACTATACTGTATCCGACATCAGGTTTATCGCCCGCTACTGCATTTATGGGCAAAATCAATAAAAAAATCAATAAAAACAGCGCTACATTTATTTTCAACGCCGGTTCCAACCTCCTTCCGCTGTATAATTCTATTTGTAAGAAGCGAAATTATTCCAAAAAAATAGGGTACATGCATGACTGCATGTACCTTTTATTAATTTTCAGAAAGGCACCCGTTTGTTCTTGTTGAAGGGGTGGAATATGCATTCCACCAGCGCGCCCTTGGGGTTGAACACGGCAGTGGCATGATGCATAAAGCTGTTTTTTGTCCTGTATCTCAGGTCTGTGTACAGTACCTCGGTCATATCTTTCCTTTTTTTCACCTTCACATGATAAATAGGTGTAAATTCTTTGAAGAAACCTGCCGCCCTGTTATTTGAAAACTTTTCCGTTTCTTTTTTGTGCGGCTTGTAGAGCCTTTCACTGATTATTACCCTGTCCCGCAGTAAGTCTGCCCTGCCTACCACTGCATGTTTTTGGGACATTACAACAAAGTCCCAATCAAAGAACCCTAAAAAAGACGGCAGTACCTTTATGCTTTTTGCTTCCTTAAAAAAACCCGACACCTTTTGCTTCGCCAGACTTCTCATAACACCCAGCAGTACAAGATATAGCCCCAAGGCAGCCGTAATTACTCCCTTAATAAAAACTGGCCCCTTGCCATATATAATCGCTGAAACAGCCAGTAGTACTATAACCATATCAAATATTTTAAGCAGGCTGAGGGAATATTTTTTCCTGCTGAAGGGCCATAACAGCTGTGCCCCGTAAGAGTTTAAAAAATCGAACAAAATATGCGTGAAGCCTCCAACAGAGGTCCAGACAAACAGTGAAAAAAAGCTGCTGCTGTAAAAAAAACTTAAGACCGCGGCTATGCAAAAGCTTATCAGTAAAATACCGGCAAAGGAATGGCTGCTTCCCCGGTGATGCTTCAAATAATAATAATCGTTGTATACCTTGGCGGCGATATCAAGGTCGGGGGCCACAGACCCCGCGATGCATCCAATTAAGGCAGGCTCCGCCAGTGAAATGTCTCCCCCTGATAATGCAAATACCCCCGCACCTATGGCTACATGGGTAATCGGATCCATAGTCGTCCCTCTTTCAGCCCTGTATTGTCCGCGGGCATGGTTTACATAATATTTTATCATATAAAGGGCGGGTGTGCCGCTACAATTTTTGCTATTGAAAGTTGCGGTCCGATGTGCTAATATATATTTTGCATATAAATTTGCCGAAGTGGTGGAATTGGCAGACGCGCTGGACTCAAAATCCAGTGAGGTAACACTCGTGTGGGTTCAAGTCCCACCTTCGGCACCACACAGTATTATCAATGGTTTCAGGGTTTTTGGCCCTGAAACCATTTTTTGTCTATATGCGAAAAACTGTTTAATAAAAAACCTCATGAACATTCTTGAAAATTCCCGGGGTCTAGTCTGCATTTAAGAAATAATAATCCGGAAGCACCAAGTTATTTGAAATCTCAATCTTCATCAAGCAGCTTTTTTACTGTTTCTTTTAAATCCGGCGGTTTTTTACCGCCTCACCGATTATTTCCAAGTTCCTAATAACTCATCCTACATCTGTTCGTTCTTCACAAACTCACTAAAGAGTATCCCTATTGTATATTTATCAATCCTGTTAATGCAGTCCAGTATATCACTCAAATATACCCTGTAATTACGCATATTTAACATTTCCTAGAATCTCGTCTTTCAATTCCATCTTTATATTTTCTACTATAATAAGGTGAACTTTCTTACCAGCAAATCCTCCAGATAGAATTTCAAATCCATGTAATTATCAGCGGAAAATTTAAAAATGCACTGTGTGCACACCTGCATAAATCTCCTTTACTTCATATAAAGAACCAAATTTTTTGCCTACGGTTTTCATAACATCATCTATACAATAGTTTTCACAGAAAACACAACCCACATTTTCTTTCTCATATTTTTCAAATAACTGATTGCAGTATTCAAAAAAGAGAGCCTGGGCTCTCTTTTCTACGGTTGCTTGTTACCGAAATTTCGATATCATCTATATGTGTCATTAATTAATTCTAAATTATATGGTTTTTCACTCCCGGTTCAATGAATTATAGAAAGCTGTACTCATAAAATTCCCGGATTATGACAGCCTTACATTTGTTGCCTGTAAGCCACGCTCTCCTTTTTCTACATCGAACTCTACCCTTTGACCCTCTTCAAGGGATTTATATCCCTCTGCCTGGATTGCGGAAAAATGCACAAACACATCTTCGCCATCTTCTCTTTCAATAAACCCGAAGCCCTTTCCAGGATTAAACCATTTAACCGTTCCGATCACTTAGTACTGCACCTCCTTAAATGCACCGTGGTTTAAGCATTCATAAAATAATAATACTTCTAAATATATTATGCTTTTATCATGCATCAGTTATTCAGCCTATTCTATGCCAGCTTTACACATCTATCCAATAGCGAAATTATTAGTTGGTAAATTATTTAATGCCGTCTTTTGTTCTCACGTAGGTTATCATATTCTCATTAATCTCGTTTAATGCAATAGTTATTGACTTTTGAGAATTGCATTTTGTAAGCTTATGTGCTCCGGTTGCCAACTGCCTTGCCCTCTTACCGGCAAGGGTACATAGTGTATATCTGCAATCTGCTTTCTTCAGCAATAAACCTATTGATGGATTAATCATAATCTATCACCCCTTATAATTTGTACAACTCTACTGCAGTCATTAATAGTAATTAAAAAGTGGATACCCAAAGTAATCCACCCTTCGTCATGGTTAAGCATTAATGAAATTATTGTTAAGCTGTTAGCAAACTCATATATCCAAAACGAGAAGTGCAATTATTTTTGCCATTATCTTATTATACCACTTATTACTACAGTTGTATGCAAGTTTAAAAAAGATAATCCT
>CAZGUG010000030.1:24414-25590 GCA_964529035.1 uncultured Clostridium sp. | reverse complement strand
AACAGTGTACCTGTCCCCCTGTTTTAGATTCGGACTTGCCATAACTGTGTATAATGTGCTAGTATATAATAAATTATAATACTGATGGGACTATGAAGGAACGAAGTAGCAGCCCATGGTTACAACAAAAGAGAGCAGCCCGTCGGGTGAAAGGGCCGCAGCACATGGGAGCATGCGAATTACACTCCGGAGCCTTCCGTGAAAGGACGGATACCGCCCGTTAAAGCGGTCAAGAGGCATTGTATTTGCAAATTAAGGTGGTACCACGGGTTTTCTCGTCCTTAGACGGGAAAACCCTTTCTTTATTCAACATCAACCATCGGGAGGTATTAGAATGAAAAACGTATACGATACCCTTATGGAAAGGGGATTTATCGAGCAGGCAACCCACGAGGAGGAGATAAGGGAGCTTCTGGGCAGGGAACCGGTTACCTTTTATATAGGGTTTGACCCGACCGCCGACAGCCTGCACGTCGGCCATTTCCTGCAGATGATTACAATGGCCCACATGCAGCGGGCCGGTCACAGGCCAATAGTGCTTCTGGGCAGCGGTACCACAATGGTGGGAGACCCTTCCGGCAAAACCGACATGCGCAAAATGCTAACCCTGGAGCAGATACAGCATAATGCCGAAAGGTTCAAGGTTCAGTTTTCCCGCCTGATTGACTTTAAAGACGACAGGGCAATAATTGCCAACAACGCCGACTGGCTGATGGATTTAAACTACATTTCCTTTCTAAGGGACATAGGCAGGCATTTTTCGATAAACAGGATGCTTTCGGCGGAATGCTACAAGGGCAGGCTGGAGACCGGGCTTACTTTCCTTGAATTCAACTATATGATAATGCAGTCCTACGACTTCCTGCAGCTTTACAAAAGATACAACTGCAAGATGCAAATGGGTGGAAACGACCAATGGTCGAACATACTAGGCGGCGTTGACCTGATACGGAAAGTAGAGGGCGCATCGGCCTATGGCCTTACCTTTACGCTGCTTACAACCAGCGAAGGCAAAAAGATGGGCAAAACCGAATCCGGTGCCATTTGGCTGGATCCGGAAAAAACGCCACCCTACGACTTTTACCAGTACTGGAGGAATGTCGATGACCGGGACGTGGAAAAATGCCTCGCCCTTTTGACCTTCCTTCCCATGGAAGAAGTAAGAAGACTGGGCTC
>CAZGUG010000030.1:0-24314 GCA_964529035.1 uncultured Clostridium sp. | reverse complement strand
CTTGTACAGCAGGGCGGACTGTATATGGGAGAAAAACGGGTGGAAGGCATAGACCTTGCGGTAACCTGCAAGGACTTTTCGGACGGAAAGCTTATGCTGAGAAAGGGTAAAAAAGTATACCACCTGGTGAGACTAATTTAACTTGAAAGGGTGTCCTCCACGGGGCACCTTCTATGCTTGTCCCGGACACTTATCCCAGTTTTGCAAGTACAAGCGAACTTATGAGTCCAAGGGCAGCAATAAAGCCTACAACGGGGCCTCCATCTTCATAGGCTTCCGGCATCATTGTAGATGAAACCATAGCTACCACCGCGCCTGCCGAAAAAGAGCTTACAACAGCGGCCAGACCTTCGGGTTTGTCCCTTAGAATGGCATATCCCGCCATCGAGCTTATAACCGACAGTCCAAATACCGACAGCCACAGCAGCTGCACCTTCATCTTTGAAAACCCGCCTTTTAAAAGCCCCACGCTGCTGGACAACCCCTCGGGAATGTTGCTAATAAACACGGCTGCCATCAGCAGCCAGCTGGCACTGCCGCCGTCCGCAAAACTGACACCTATAATAAAGGACTCCGGGATTGAATCAAGCACGGTACCCATAAACAACGCCAATCCCGAGCTCCCTTTCGGCCTCTTCCTTGAACGTTTTCTCTCACTCCCTCCCTTTTTGGATATAAGCATGTCAAAGAGCGTAAATACCAAAGCCCCGAGAACAAAGCTAAGAACCGTCAGTTCCATGCCTCCGTCCCTCAGGGAAAGGATAAGCAGTTCAAAGGTTGCCGCGCCTATCAGCACCCCTGTGCCATAGGCCATAATATAAGCTATTATGCTCCTTTTTACTTTTAGATACAGTCCGGCCAGCGCTCCCAGTAAGACCGCAGAACCGGCGATACCTCCCCACAGGGCCGCCTCCCGCATACACATGCTCCCTTTTATAGTTTCAGCCGCACATTGGTATTATCCCTCCCCGGCTTAATTAACATACCATCACCCTATGAATATGAAATGTGGAAACCGGATTAATTTCCTAGTGTATAAAAAAAAGGAACCCTCCACTTATCCGGTGAAGAATTCCTCAATGATTTTTACGCCCTTTTTACGTCCCGGACCGGAACGGCTACAGACCTCACCCTCCGCCGCAGGCCGGGCCGTGGGACCTGTCCGCACCGCAGGGCAGCGTGCTGTCACCTTTGCTCCCCCCGCTTCCACCAACTCCGAACACCGAAAATACCCTCTTTACCTCGCCACTGCCGCAGTCTGGGCATCCCATACTTTTATCTCCCTCCGAAGTCCTTACCAGTTTTTCAAAGGTCCTGCCGCATTTTTTGCAGTTGTATTCGTATATAGGCACAAATATCTCTCCCTTCCGCTGTCAGTTAGACAATCAACATTATAGGGTATGGGGGTATATTTATATTATACCACTTTTTTATCGGCGTAAACAGCCTACCCTTTCATACGCCTGTACAGTATATACGAGTAAACAATCGGAGAAAGTGCCAGCCCGAAAAGCAGTACAAGAAATACTGCAACGTTGGTTATAAAACCCACAAAGGCGTTTATCACAAATATCAGCCCCAGTATCACAAACATCCTGCCGCCGAAACGGTGGGTTTTATCCCAGACCTTTTCACTGGACAGGGTCCAGGGCGTCTTTATGCCCACAAACCAACTCTGCTTTATCCTGCTCATATAGTTTCCCAGCACCATGAACAATACCCCCAGCATCGCGTTGACCCACAGCGTAATGCTTACCTGTCTGCCGAAGGCAGCCATTATCGAGATTATATAAACGGCTGCAAGAAATCCCATTATTACCTGCATCAGCAGAATGTATTCATTTTTGAACCTCTCGTAGTTTCTTCTCTTAGGGTCTATCCCGGGCAGCACCACAGCCAGAACATATATCAACACAGAAACTACCGGCCCCATGGATACCGCTTCAACCTTTGAACCGTACCTGTCGGGCTGGCCGCTGAAGGACCAGTGTACCGGGTATTGGCCGTCGGCGGGAAGCTTTACATATGCATATACGGCAACTGCACAAACTACAATTAGTATAATAAGCATAATCGGATTATTTTGTATTCTTTTCATTCTACTGCCCCTCCTGTTCTCTAAAATTAACAAGCCATGCCAGCAGGTCCTGAAAAACAGTGGTATTCAGCGAATATACAATGTTTTGACCCTGTCTTTCAACCGATACCAGGTTAACATCCCTGAGCATTTTGAGATGATGGGATATTGTTGCATGGGTTGTCGAAAATCTCCGGGCTATCTCACCGGCAGTCATGTCACCATTTTTCAGCATCATCAGTATTTCTCTCCTGGTTTTGTCCGACAAAGCCTTGAAAGTATCCCCGAGCAAAACATCAGCCTCCTCAACTGCAGCATATATTTAGATATTTAGATTTATATCTAAATATTAAACGAAAAAAACTTTTTTGTCAATATCAATCTTTGTTGAACAGCCAGCGGGTTTCACCGCCCCGGCATCCACTACTGTCTGTATTCCAGTATTCTCTCGAGTATTCTGTCCCTCATACGATCTATGGCCCCGAAATCCATATTGTCAATATAATACTCTTCCAGCCTGTCATGAGTCTTCTTGGCATCTGAAATTGAGGATATGGATTCGGAGATAAGCTGTTTATATATGTGCAAATCGTTTTCTATATTCTCGGTGCTGCCCTTCAGCCTGCCGCTGTCCAGCAGGGAGTTCAAATCCAGGGACCTGCTGGCTTTTAATCTGCCTGCTTCGCTGCAGGTAACCGCCAAATCCAGTTCCTGCAGTATTATGGTATTCAGCTTGTGCGGCTTCAGGGGCGTATGGAAGTATTCAACCTTTACCCCCCTGTCCCTGGCGCTGTCTGCCAGCTTGTTCAAAATATATGTCTTCCCGGTGCCGGGATGCCCGCTTACATGGTATATCCTCTGAACATCACCAATTAACGTGTCGGAATAATCCACAAAACCCCCCGGCGTATATGCGCTTGCAAAGAGATGGCGCTCTTTCCCCGGCACGGCGGAAACCGGCCAGCCGTCGAATATCTCTCCGGCCCATTCCTCCACCACCAGGTTTGCCCTGCCATTGTCTGTACACGCACCGTATTTTTTTTCAATGTCGTCCATCACAAGTTTTGCCGCCGCCAGCAGCTTGTAAGCCCTGGCAAAATGCCCGCTCACCTCCTTGCTGTATTTGATTATACTTGTCCTGTATTTCTCCAGTGCCCCGACATCCCAGTATTCCCCGAAATTGATTATTTCGTCTACGGCGCCCGGATATTTGGGATCCACCACATGGGGAGCAGTTCCGTCCAGCAGCGCTATTTTCAAATCCTTTATTACCACCGCATCTAGAGAATCGTTGTCGGATGAACAGTAATGCAGCTCTGTATCAAACCCCAGCCCTGTCATTTCCCGGGCTATTTTTTTCATGAAATCCGATTTGCCTACCCCCGGTCCCCCTTTAATTATAAAGATGCGTTTTGCGTCCTCCGCAAGAATATACCTGTAATATGAATAAAATCCCTGGGAAGTATTGCCCCCGGGAAACATTTTCCTTGCTCTTCCCGCCACCACAATCATCCTTTCATTTTTTTATCATACTATCAGTTTATTACCGAAAATCCGTTATGTGAATCCAATATCAGCCAATAAAAAAATTGTCGTAATATATCTTTGTTGATAATAATTTGAAAAATGTTATAATAAAACTAGCATAATTTGTTATGTTTGCCGATAATTATATCAGAGTATGTGCATTTTTATCTTTCAGAGGATAAATGTGCCAAATATTCAATTTGACTTTTGGTATGGCGCAGCCTTGCGCTGTACGGGTATTTATCCTGCTTCTATTATTAACAGTTTTGTCACTTTAATGTGAAAATAAAAAAATTAAGGAGGTATACTTATGACAAAGCTTATAGGACTTGATGTTGGTTATGGATTTGTTAAGGTTACAGACGGAAAAACCGGTTATTCCTTTCCCAGTGTAGTTGGAGAAGGACATAACAAACCGACCTTCAATGTGATGGCCGGCGAACTGTCTGTGGTTGATGACCTGAAAATCGGAATAGAAAATGAACTTTATTTTGTTGGAAAATCCGCTATCAAGCATTCAAAATTTGCACACCGGGACCTTTCTTACACCAGGGCGATAAGCGACGACCTGGAAACTTTATTCTTCAGTGCCCTCAGCCCTTTCTGCTCCAATCCGGTCAACAAGTTCAGGGTTATAACCGGGCTGCCGGTTGAGAGAATGCATCTGGCCGAAGACCTGGCCAGCAGGGTAAAGGGTGAGAAAATGATAACCGTCTACAGCGAAGGCAAACCCCAGGAAGTTAAAATTGACATTGATGCTGTGGAAGTGGTGCCCCAGCCCCTCGGTACATACTGGTCTGTATTTTTGAACTCCCTTGGTCAGATAACCGATCCACTGGAAGGACATACCGGAATAATTGATGTGGGTTTCAGAACCACCGATCTTGCGGCGGTTGAAGACTCGGAATATATACCTGAAAAAAGCAAGACCGTTCCCCTGGGACTTGTTACCGCCTACAGCGACATCGCATCGTACCTGGCTACGACATACGGATTGGAAAAGGAAAGCTATGACCTGGACAGCATTGTAATAAAGGGAAAGATAAATGTAGCGGGAGAGACAATTGACATAACCGACGTTGTAAACAAAGCATTTGAAAAACTGGCGATAAATATACTTGTAACCATAAACTCCAACTGGAAAACCACCGATTTTGACAAACTGGTCTTAAGCGGCGGCGGCGGTCAGGCTGTCAGTGCTTATGTGCTGCCAAAACTGTCCCAGGCCCAGCTTACAAACGAACCCATAACCGCCAACTGCCGCGGCTACCTGTCCTGGGCAAACAGATTTTGGGGCTCACTGAACGAATAATTTAGTAAAAAGTCCCGGTATATAAATCGCCGGTAACCACATTGGGGGGTAGCAGAATGTTTGGGTTTAACTCAAAAAAAATACGTGCCGGTCGTGAAGACCATGGGACCGTTGTTGTGCGCGGCAGAATAGACGGCTCAATACTACATGCGCAAAGGATCGTGATTGCGGATTCCGGCAGTTTCAGAGGAACTATTGTAACCAGGTCAATCGAGGTGCATGGCGTGATAGACGGAAATCTGGAAAGCAAAAGTATCGAAGTATTCCCCTCCGGAAAAGTACACTGCGAAAACATTAAATACGATGAAATTACGGTTCATGACGGAGGGTTTGTAAATGGATATGACGGCCAGAAAAACTACAGCACCGGTATTTCGTTTACAGGTATAAAACCCGAAAAGAAAAAGCCCTTTACTGTAAAAAAAGAACCGAAGGAAACATCATCAGTAGGAAGCAGTGAAAACAACAAGGATAATGTCAGCGGCGCCAAAAACGAGGGCCCGACCTTTTACAGCAGCTATTAGACATGGTATTTTAAGAATATATTGACGTCCAAAAAGCTCATGCCAGGCACACCCGGTATGAGCTTTTTTTCTTCGCTTAATCCCTGACCGGTGCCCTGCGTATAAACAGATAACTAAAAAGTAAAATTGCGGCAGCCCCGGTAATAAGGCTTAGAAATCCTATTAATGGATTGTTGTTATAGGCAAAACCCATCGCCCTTTGAACAAAGCCAATGACAGCTCCCGACAATGCCCTGCCGGTACGCCTGTCGATATATTCAAACAGTATCAGAAATACCACCGGGGCAGCAAAAATAACAAACCTCGCCGCTTTGCCTGCCCTGTAATACATTACTGTTGTGAGCCAGCCGAGACATACAGACAAAGCGTACAGACCGAGGGACCATAAAAACTCTGCAGGATAGGTAACCGTCCCGTAAAGCTGTGCTGCAATGCTTTCATAGGATATTACCCTGCCGGCAGCAGCACTTATCACAGTATCCACAAATGCCATAAAAACAGTCAGAGCCATCATCGCAAATATAGTACCGTGATAGAATTTTTTCCTCGGTACATTGTTGGCCACTGCAAACCTGAAACTTGATTTAAACCAGTCCAGTCCGGCTATATATATAAATATTACCGTTGCCATGCCCAATCCGCCGAAGGTTACACCCTCCGGCCATTTCCTGCTTAATATTACTATCCCGAACAGTATCATAACAATTATCGAGTAAAATATCGCCACACCCTTGTAGGCATAATACAGTTGATATTTTGTCACCTTCAAACTGGTATTCACCGATACAACCTCCCCGCTAATTAGTAAGAGCTATAAACAGCTTCTGCAGCTGCACACCGGAAAGCTCCAGCTCCAGCTCCCCTGCCAGCACCTTATCCTTATTTCTTATATCCTCCAGTACAATAACCGTTTTTATATTGCCTATTTTCTCATCACCCACATGCTTTCTGTCTTCTATATACCTGTCAACCTTTGAGGCCTCACCCGTCACGCAGTAAGCACCTGACAGAAGATCTTCAACCGACTGTTTTAAAACCAGCTTTCCTTCTTTGATGATCACAACCTCCTCTAAAACTTGGGCCACTTCCTCAATAAGATGGGTGGATATTATTACCGTCCTTGGATTGTGGTTATAATTTGCCAGCATCTCTTTGTAAAGCATATCCCTGTGGTTTGCATCCAGGCCTAAAATTGGCTCGTCAAATATGATAATACCCGTATTTGAGGCCAGTGCAGCGACAGCTTTAAATATTGAAGTATAGCCGGTGGACAAATCCTTTACCTTTTTATTTATATTCAGCCCAAACTTCTCTGCAAGACCCTTGGCGTAGTCAATATCAAATGACGGGTAAAACTGCCGGGTCCACTTAAAAATATTTTTAAGCTTTTCATCGCCCGGATAGAGGTTTTTTTCAGTCATATAAAATATATTTCTTAGCATCTTATCATTTTCATATACACTTCCACCGTCAATGCTGATTTCACCTTCAGTCGGAAATATCCTGTTTGTAATGAGGTTTAGAAGCGTGGTTTTTCCAGCTCCGTTCCTTCCCAAGAGACCGTAAATCTTACCCATCTCCATTGTAAAGGTAACGTTGTCAAGAGCCTTAACGTCCCCATAGTATTTGGTTATTCCTTTAATCTCAATGATATTCATTCTTAAAGCTCCCCTCTATCATATCTATTATCTCTTCCTTAGTTATACCCAGCTTAGAGGCTTCATCGATTAAGGGCAGTATAAACCCCTGGCAAAAGTTTTCCCTGCGCTTTTTCAAAATTGTTTTCTTTGCTCCGGCACAGACAAACATTCCCACACCCCTTTTTTTATAGAGAATGCCTTCGTCTACCAGCAATTTCACGCCTTTACCGGCGGTTGCCGGGTTAATTTTATACTTAACCGATATCTCGGTGGTGGAGATTACCTGGCTTTCTTCCTCGAATATTCCCCTTATAATATTGTCCTCTATGGCCTCTGCAATTTGAAGATATATGGGCCTTTCACTGTCAAAATCAAGAAACACAGTTCCCAACCTCCCTCATCAGTTGGTTAGTTAATTACTTGTGTATTTAACTATAACATTTATGACTTTGTTTGTCAATACACAAAATCATAAATGATAAGTCACCGGAATACATATTAAAAAACAGACGGGTGATGCATATGACCACATTCTTTTCAAATATAATACTCAATTTCTTTATCGCCCTGGGAGTTGTTCTGGGGGGCTCTGTTTTTGGTGCCCTTGCGGCCACCCTGACAGACCAGCCGCCCCTGAAAACCATGATAACAATAGCCGACAATATAAAAATATGGGCGGTTGCCGTGGCCCTCGGGGGTACCTTTTCTTCCTTCCGGGTGCTTGAGCAGGGGCTTTTCAGGGGTGAGGTAAAGACCCTTGTCAGGCAGCTGTTGTACGTTTTCTTTGCCATGGGTGGAGCCCAGCTTGGCTACATCATACTCTGTCTGATTAGAGGGAGGGATTTAAGCTGAATAAATCCCTTTTAAAAACAATCCGGTATGCCGGTATACTGCTGCTTGGATTTCTTGCAGGAGCCATACTTGTAAATCTCTTGTACGGGTATAAGCTGGAAACCGCCCACAGTACAATAAACGACCTTAAGGCCCGGCTCAGCTATGCTGAAACCAGGCTTAAGCAACTGCAGGATAAGGATATCCCCCCCAGGGGACTTGTCGTGGAAAATATAGTGCCCGTCCTGCAGTATAACGGGCATAAAATTGAAATGCATTCGGTTGAAAAGTACATAAGGGACGCGGTAGCTCACCTTATAGGCCAACCTGTGGAAAGCGTAGACCTTGAACTGGTGGTCAGGGTATTTGACGGCAGAGTCTTAACCTTCAGTTCCGGCAAATGCCAGTTAAGGGTCCGGTATATTCTGCTGTCCCAAAATCTCGAATTGAATATACTGGTAACCGATATACCGGAAGCATGAGCCTTGCTATATTCCCGTTCCTGTCAACAGCCCGGCCTGCCCATCAGCCTGTAAGTTATTTTTTTGCCTTCCTCCACCGCCGGCTGGTCAAAGGCGTTTACCCCGAACAACTCTCCCATGTAGGCAGTCATAAGCATGTAAAAGAATATAAGCTGGCCTATTGT
The DNA here is from genome assembly GCA_964529035.1 of uncultured Clostridium sp. Classification (GTDB taxonomy): domain Bacteria; phylum Bacillota; class Clostridia; order Ch29; family Ch29; genus CAZGUG01. Next base: position 15,757 of record CAZGUG010000030.1, on the reverse strand, counting down.
ATGGGGAGAGATATCCGGCAGTGTTATTTTATAGTTCATCCTCCCCCGCTTTGTCAGAACGCTCTCTGTTGCCCTAAACTCGGAATCCAACAGCTTCTGCAGCGTGCTGCCGCCCAGGTAGTCAAGGTTTTTATGCGCTTTACCCGCCGCTGGAATTATGAAGGAATTGTATCTTTTTTCAACTTCAAAAAGCGTAAATATTTTGTCATCGGGTCCGTCGAGAAACAACTGTAGCAGTGAGTGCTGATCCCTTACCCCCACAGCTTTCAGCGGTGTCTGCCCCATTTGTATTCTTCCGCCATCGGTTTCTATGGTCTTGCCCAGGCTTTCCGCCCACAACTGGCAGTACCAGTCACCAAAGTAATACAGTGCATCCGAATAGGGCATAACAACCGATACCGACCTGCCCCTTTGCCAGGCGATGTATTGAAGAGCCGCTCCCATAAGGGCCTGGTTTTGATACGGTTCTTCGCCGGTACAATCCCGGGCCGCATACTCTGCCCCCGACAGGAGCTCCTCAATGTCAATACCCGACACCGCCGCCGACAAGAGGCCCACAGCGGACAACACCGAATACCTGCCGCCTACGTTTCCGGGAATATGAAAAACCCTGTAACCCTCCTGCCGTGCAATCTCAAGCAGATTACCCCGGGACGCGTCGGTGGTGGCTATTATGCTCTTCCTTGCCCTGTCAGAGCCGGCTTCTCTTACCAGCATATTCTTCAGCACAAGGAAGTTCGCCATGGTTTCCACCGTACCGCCCGACTTTGTGATAACGTTGAATGCTGTTTTTCTAATGTCAAGTATGTCAAGCAGCCCCTTCAGGCTGTCGGAATCTATGCTGTCCAGCACATAAATTCTCGGACAGCCCCTTCTGGCTTCCGCCGTTAGTTCATTGTAATACGGATGATTAAGGGCGCCATGCAACAGCCTGTTGCCGAGGGCGGAACCCCCGATGCCTATCACTACCATGTTTTCAAAGTTTTCTTTAATATCTTCTGCAGTGCTCTTTATTTCGTCTTTCTCCCCGTTCATATGGGGCAGATCAAAAAACCCCAACACCCCCGAATCCCTTTTTGACCGAACCGCCCTGTCTGCAGCCGAAAGCCTGGGAGCTATGGATTTTATCCCGTTTTCAATATCCGGCACCGCCTGCAGCATTTTTGAGAAATCCAATCTTACTTTGTTAGTCATAACAAGACTCCTCCCATCAATTCAGCCATAATAACATCCGCTTTCGCCCTGAGCCTTTTGAGCCTTTCTTTTGCATCTTCCTTCCTTGCGGCGGCAACTGAAAAATACAGCTTGAGTTTCGGTTCGGTACCCGAGGGGCGTATACATACCCACGACCTGTCCTTCAGTTTAAAGTATAACACATCAGAGATCGGAAGACCGGTTTCTCCCTTTGGATTGCCCTTCGCATCATAACATACCTGATGCAGATAGTCCCTTATCTCTTCCACCGGCTCGCCCAGTATCCCGTCTATATGTTCCTTGTTTTCCCTGAAGTATTCCATTATTCCCTTAGTTCTCTCCAGCCCTTCACAGCCCTCCAGCCTGATGGAAACAACATCCTCTATGAAATATCCGTATCGTCGGTACAAGTCCTCCAATACATCCGACAGGGTTATACCCTTCAGTTTATAGAAAAGAGCCATCTCACACACAAGCAGTGTGGCAATAATACCGTCCTTGTCCCTTACAAAGTCCCCTAAAAGATACCCGTTGCTTTCTTCATACCCGAATACGAAATTTTTTTCCCGGGTTCTGGAAAACTCTTCTATTTTTTCACCGATGTATTTAAAACCGGTCAGGGTATCTATGGTGTCCACCCCATGGCTAGATGCCACAATCCTTCCCAATTCGCTTGTGACTATTGTCTTAATAACGGTATCGCCGTCCACATAAATTCCCATTCTGTTTCTTTGGGACAGTATATATTCGGCAAGCAGTACCCCTATCTGGTTGCCGGTAAAGGTTTCAAACTCCCCTTTTTTGTTTTTTGCCGCAATCCCTATCCGGTCGGCATCCGGGTCGGTGGCCACAACTATGTCGCTGCCGTTCTTTACGGCAGTCGCTATTGCCAGTTCCAGGGCCTGCCGGTCTTCCGGGTTGGGCGACTTGACGGTGGGGAAATCCATATGGGGCTCCTGCTGTTCCCTAACGGTATTAACTCCGTTAAATCCGGCGGCCGCAAGAACCGAACCCACCAGCCTGTAGCCGGTGCCGTGCAGCGGTGTGTAAACTATACCCAGTTTTTCACCGTTTTGCCGTATCATTTCCCTTTCAAGGCATAATACAAGCACCCTGTCGATGTATTTTTTGTCTATCTCGTCGCCCACAATTTTGAGCATCCCTTTCCCCAGGGCTTTCTCTTTGTCCATTACCGGAACTTCACAGAAATCGCAGGCACCGTATATCTCATATGTTATTCTGGATGCCCTGTCCTGGGTTATTTGTCCTCCGTCCTCCCAGTATACCTTAAATCCGTTATACCCCGCCGGGTTATGGCTGGCGGTTATAACTATCCCCGCCGCCGCTTCAAGCTCCCGTACAGCAAAGGATAAAAGGGGAGTGGGTCTTATATCGTCAAACAAATAGGCTCTTATGCCATTTGCATTTAAAACCAGCGCAGTACGCAGCGCAAACTCGTAGGAAAAGCGCCGTGAATCATAGGCGATTGCCACACCCCGTTCGGCGTACCGGCGGTCCAGTGAATTGATATGGTTGGCCAGGCCCTGGGCCGCCCTTCCCACAGTATACTCATTCATCCTGTTGGTACCTGCACCCATCAAACCCCTTAAGCCCGCTGTGCCAAACTCCAGGCATGTGCAAAACCGTTCTCTTATCTCGTCCTGGTCGTTTTTAATATCCAACAGTTCCTTCTTTGTGTTCTCATCTATATGAGAGCTGTTTAGCCATTTGTTGTATTCGTTTATATGCTCCACAGTTTCACCCCTTAACAGGTTATACATTTTAATTGTTTCCTTCGGTACTGCTTGGGGATTCATTCCCCATGATTATCTGTACCGTGTGTATGCCTCCGTCATCCGACAGGGGTATATACCCTTCCTTCAATACCTTATTGTCCAGGGTAATTTCCCTGATTCCCCGGTTAACCTTGTCCGGGTTTTTAACATCTATATTATACATAGTACCTTTGTATCTGTACGCTATCCGGTATTCGCCCCAGTTCTTGGGAATACAGGGCCTTATCACAAGCCGGTCGCCCTCTTTTTTGAACCCCAGCATATACTCCAGTCCCACCCTGTACAGCCAGCCTGCGGCGCCGGTATACCAGGTCCAGCCGCCCCTGCCTACATGAGGCCCTGCCGCATACACGTCCGCCGCCACAACATAGGGCTCAACCCTGTAGGTGGCACATTCTATCGGGGTTCTGGCATGGTTAACCGGGTTTATCATGTTGAAAAACTCCCATGCCTTGTCACCGCACCCAAGCAGGGCAAAGGCATTTATCACCCATGTTGCGGCATGGGTATACTGCCCGCCGTTCTCACGTACCCCCGGAACATAGCCCTTAATGTATCCCGGCTCCAGATCGCTTTCATCAAAGGGCGGCGTAAACAGTAAAATCAGGCCTTCGTTTCTTCTTACCAAATAATGCTCCACGGCGTTCATCGCCTCAACCACTCTTTTTCTGTCACCCTGGGCGCTTATTACAGCCCATGACTGGGCTATGGAATCTATCGTACATTCTGTATTTTCCGAAGAACCCAACGGAGTGCCGTCATCAAAATATGCCCTTCTGTACCATGAGCCGTCCCACCCGCTTTCCTCAATAGCCTTTGCTATATCCTTCACTGCCTGAGTGTATCTTTCTTTGCTCTGCAGGTCATTCATCCTTTCACAGGCGGGCAGGAATTTGACCAGAGTATCGCAAATAAACCAACCCAGCCAAATGCTCTCCCCCTTCCCTTTGTTTCCAACCGTATTCATCCCGTCGTTCCAGTCGCCGGAGCCCATAAGGGGTATACCGTGCTCGCCATACTTCAGTGCCCTTTCAATGGCCCTAATGCAGTGCTGGTATACAGTGGATTTCTCCCTGGAAATCCGGGGAGTACCGTACCTTTCGTCTTCCTCTTCACCCAGCGGCAAATCCTCCAGGTAATGCACTTCCTCTTCAAGAATACCGTAATCACCGGTCCTTTTTATATATTCCGCAGTGGCGTAGGGCAACCACATAAGGTCATCAGAGAACCTGGTGCGGATACCCTTTTCCTGAATACCCGGGTGCCACCAGTGCTGTACGTCCCCATCAACAAACTGATGGGCACAGTGCATTAGAATCTGCCTGCGTGTCAAATCCGGCATTGCGTATACCACATTAACCGCATCCTGCAGCTGGTCCCTGAACCCGAAGGCACCTCCCGACTGGTAGAAAGCGGTCCTTGCCCACAGCCGGCATGAAATTGTCTGGTACATGAGCCAATAGTTCAGCATTAAATCCATGGTAGAATCGGGGGTTTTGACCCTTATGGCCCCGGTAATGTCTTCCCAGCGTTTTTTTACCTGCTGCAGGGATTTCCTGCAGTTTTCCGGACTCTTATAGTGTGCCGCGATTTCATAGGCCCGGGACTCTTCCGAAACCTGGCCCAGCAGGAATACCAGTTCCCTCTCCTGTCCGATGTCAAGCTCAATATGCACCTGCACCGCCGCACAGGGGTCATAGCCCACTCCGGTCCTGTTGGAAAGACCTTCCCTGGACAGAGCCTTAGGGTTTTTAAGGTCACCGCCTATCCCCAAAAATTCAACCCTATCCCCGGTACAACTGCTCACACTGCCCGAGGCTGACACAAAGGCAGTGCGCCCCGAAAAATCATAGCTAAGCGGATTTTTTATAAAAAACACCTGGTTTTCGCTGTTATACACGGTGTGTATATACTGCTGCGTCAGCTGGTCGCTTATACCCAGCACCGGCCTTACATAATATGTAATGCTTATATTTCTTTTCTTGTTACTATCGTTTTTCAGCCCCAGCATTGAAACCTTCACCGGCTGGTCGTCGGGAACAAACATTGTAAGGCTTTGGTCAATGCCGTGGCAAAAGTGTTGGAACACCGAATAGCCCAGCCCGTGCCTGATGGTATAGCTGCCCTTGTCCCTGATGGGAAGAGGTGTTACCGTCCATACATCACCGTTCTCCTCGTCTCTTATATATATCACTTCTCCCGGGGGGTCCACAACCGGGTCGTTGGACCACGGGGTTAGTTTATTCTCCCTGCTGTTTTCAGACCACACCGACCCCGAACCGTTTTCCGAAACTGAAAACCCAAAATTTTCGTTGGAAATCACGTTTATCCACGGTGCCGGTGTATGAGTATTCTCCCTGAGCCTTATTATATATTCCCTTCCATCTATGGAAAATCCTCCATACCCGTTAAAATACTCGAGTTCAAGCGGATAATCCCTGTCATCGTATTCAATGTCGTACCTGTTAAAGCTCTTTTCCCCCGGCAGTTCGTCGCTGTCGTCGTGGTATTTGAGCTGCAGGTCGATGGGGCCGTCCCCGCCTTTGAGTATTATCCTTGCTGCAGCGTGTATCAGGGCTATATCCTCCTTTGGCATTATACTGGCATTCAATAAGTGTACACCCCCAGGAGTATCGATTGTGTCCCTGCTGCTGCTTGAAAATGCTATTTCGTTCAAATGCTCCTTAAGCGGCTGTAGGTAGTTGCTTTGGTCCCGATTGAGTATGACAAGGTCCACCATAAGGCCCTTGGTTCTCCAGTATTCATGGGCTTTAAGGCATTCCCTTACAATGTCCGAATGGTCGGTTTTGTCTATGCTCACCAGTACAATGGGCGTGTCCCCGGAAATCCCATAGGACCACAGCGCCGACTGGCCTTTTTCGTTCTTTCGGATTATATCCCTGTATTTTCTTCTTGCAGGACCAGGATAGACTATCTGTGACAGCATGTTCTGATATGTCTTTATCTCACCCGCCCGCAGGTTGAGGTAGGTGGTCTCCACCTGGCTCCTGGTAAGGGCCAAATCGAAGGCCCGGGCAATGGAGGACGGGTTGTGATACTTTGATGCCAGCATAACCGCCTCGTCCCTGGTGCCGGCAATACCGGTCATAAAGCTCACCTTTACTATCTTCCCCGGTTCAACCTTTACCCTTTTCCTCAGACACATTACCGGATCAAGAACAATTCCGGCTGTATTGGAAAGGGGCTGGGTAAGGGCCGCGGGATTTGTTATATCTCTTCCCCGTCCCAAAAATTTGCTTCTCTCAGTTTCATACTGCAGCCCTGCCGCCGTATCACCCTCCACCGTCACCGAATGAACAGCCCACAAGGGAATGTTTTTGCTTTCCCTGGGCCTCCGCCAGGCCAAAATGGAGTCATACTGCATTACCGCCTCGGTTTTTACAAACAGGCTTTGAAACACCGGATGGGCCACATCGGCACTTTGGACGGCCAGTACCGGCTCCAGATAACTTGTAAGCTCAATAACCGCAGGCTCATCGCCGTGATTTGTAAGAGATACCCTTCTTATTTCGGCATTGTCCTCGGTGGTCACCACAATCTCACTGTGGGTATCTATGCCGTCATCGGTCCTGTAGAAATCCGCCTTATCCTGTGAAAAAACCGCCATATACCCGTCCGGACGCTCCCGCATGGGCTCATAGGTACAGCTCCATATTTTCTTTGTATTAAGATTTCTTAGAAATATAAACGTTCCAAACCCGCCTTCTAAAGCATCTTCCCTCCACCGGGTCACCTGCAACCCATCCTTTTTGCTGTAGCCACCTCCGCCGTTTGTAAGCATCAGTGAGTAACGCCCGTTGGAAAGCATATGACACTGTGGGACCGGTGTATCCGGTACGCCGAATATCCTAATTACCTTTACTTCTTCCCTCTCAGCCTCTTCAAGGGGCTGAACGTTTTCCTTGTATTCCTTGGTGATAATCACCTGCATGGGTATTTTCTCCTGGAGCAGAATCTCCGCCGACCTTATCACAGGGTCCCTGTGAAACCTGTCCTGTATGATACCGTCATTCAGGTAGTTGCTTAGTGAAATCAGGCTCATGCCCTGATGGTGGGCCATATAGCTTTTTACTATAACCTTTTTCTTTTTCCGGGCAATCCTGCCGGGTGTGTAATCTATCGCCTCAAAAAAACCGTATTCACCTTCAAGACCCTCATCCTTTAATCTTCTTATATTCTCCACTGCCAGTTCCGGATTTACCGGCAGCGCCAGAAGGGTTGAATAGGGGGATATCACCATATCCTCCGCCAGGCCCCTTTTGAGTCCGAAGTCCGGGATGCCGAAGGCTTTGTACTGATAATTCAGCAGCATGTCAAAGGCATAGTATCCCGATTCGGAAATGCCCCAGGGAGTATTTCTTTTGTCACCGTAAATCTTCTGTGCTTTCACTATCGTACCGTAGGTCTCGTCCATTAGTGTGTTCCTGTAGCTTTTCATTACAAGCAGTGGCATAAGGTATTCAAACATGGTACCCGCCCAGGACACCAGTCCCCTGTACCCGTCGAGTACCGAAAGGGCACGGCCCAGCTTGAACCAGTGTTTCCTGGGCACTTCCCGCCTGGCAATGGCTATATAGCTTGCGATTCTCGCTTCGGACGCCAGCAGGTCGTAATAGGAATTTATCAGCCTCTCTTCGTCCACATTATAACCCACCGAAAAAAGGTGTCTTGTGGTATCGTAAAGCGGCGTAAATTCGGTCGCGTCTATTATTTCGCCAATCCTCCGGGCAAGACCGTCCATCCGTTCTGTAAGGCCAGCGGTATTGGTACGGCATCTTACAATCTCTTCCCTAATCCCGGCTATGGCTTCTCTCGCATCGTCCCCGCCCGGGTTTTTTTCTTTCAGCCCGTCAATACCTTCAATCAGGCTGCTGTATGTTTCAAGTAGGTTCTGGAGCGAAACATCCCTTTCCACCGCTTCAAAAAGCTGCAGAACCTTTTCACCGTCATCCATGCGCCTGATATAATCCGATGCTTTGGTCAATATCCCGTTATCCGGAAAAAGCTCACGGACTTCCTCCAGAAAGGAGCCTGCCGTCCTGTCCAGTTTTAGTGCCCACGTGTCATCGTCGGGCTCCTGTTTCCGCAGATTAAGCAGCAGCTGCCGCCACTCTGTTAAGCCTATACAGTCTTTGTCAAGCATCCTTTCCAGTATTTCAAGTCTTTCGGACTCGCTGCCAATAAGCCGGGCAGTGTCAATAAGGCCCTTGATCCGGCCAGGATCAATAACCGGCTTGTTTTTATATTCCTCAAGCCCGTTTTTCAGACAAATCAGATATCCCACAAGGTTGCCGCTGTCCACCGTTGAAACGAAATAGGGCCTTAAAACCTCCAAATTCCTGGTATCGTACCAGTTATACAGATGCCCTTTCCATTTCTCCATACCTTCTATGGTAATCAGCGATCGGTCTATCCTGTCCACCATATCCAGCGTCGATATGTAACCAAAATCTCTGGCCGAGAGTATGGATATCAGCATAAAACCTATATTTGTGGGCGATGTTCTGTAGGCCACTCCGTTGGGCGGGTCCACCTGCACATTGTCCGGCGCAAGGTAATTGTTCTGCGCATCCGCAAAATCCTCGTAATATGCCCAGGTCTTTCTTGAAAGCTTTCTTAACTCGTCAATATCCCTTTGCGCCACCCGCTGCGGCCCGGTATCGTCCGTGACGCTTATACCATGGGCTATACGGGGAGAAAAAAGCCATAAAACACCTATGGCAAATACATAGGGTAGGCTGTCAAATCTAAGCAGCAGCGTTGATGCCAGTATAAAAACCGAAATGCCCACCGGAATTCTCATCCTCTTGGCATAACCCGCCAGATCGTTTTTGAGGTTTTTCTCCACTTCGGAAGCTGTAACCCATTCCAGCATATTCTTTTTGGTAACAAACATCCTGTACAGGGTTCTTATTATTCCGTCTGCCACGGTATAGGCATGATGGGGTAAGAATATAAACCTGAACAGCGTATGGTATGCCGAACCCTTAAGCGCCGGCAGTGCATTCCCGTTAAGCTTCTGCCCGAAGCCGGTATGAGAGCCAAAGACTATATGATCAACCACTTCAAGGAAAAACCCAAAAGCTAAGGACACCACTGCGAAAGCAATCCATACCGCAGTACTGCCGGGGAATACGATCAGCCCCAGGAATATGAGCAAAACCTGAAAGACGGGAACAAGGCTTCGCCGGAGATTGTCAAATATCTTCCACCTGGATAAAAGCGACAGGGGGTTTTTTACCGTCTCTCCCTTTTTGTTTTTTATTCTGGGACAAAGCCATCTTAAAAGCTGCCAGTCGCCCCTTACCCACCTGTGTAGCCGCATCATGTAGGAACCGTACCCCGAAGGATACCCGTCAATCAGTTCTATATCACTGACCAGGGCTGCCCTTGCAAAGCTTCCTTCCAACAGATCATGGCTTAACACTGAATTGTCGGGAAATGCATCTTTAAGTATCCTGTTGAACACATCGATATCGTATATACCTTTCCCGGTAAATATGCCTTCGCCGAACATGTCCTGATAAATGTCCGAAATGGCGGTGGTATAGGGGTCAATACCGCCCTGACCGGCAAAGGCCCGTGTGAAAAGGGACCTGTTGGCACTTTCTATATCAATACCGATTCTGGGCTGGATTATGCCGTACCCGTCCTGAATTACTCCTTCGGTTTCACCGCATACGGCCCTGTTAAGCGGATGGGATATGGTCCCGATGAGTTTCTTTGCACTCTCCATTGTAAGATTGGTATCCGCATCCAGTGTAATAACATATTTTACATCCTTCAGAGGTGAAATGTCCCCTGAGACTACTGAATAGGACGTATCCGTAGCACCGCCCAGAAGCGCATTAAGCTCCAGTATCGCTCCCCTTTTTCTTTCCCAGCCCATCCATTTGCCCTGTATATCGTTGTACTGCCTGTACCTGTGCATGAAATAAAAGAGCTGGTTTCCCTTAGAATATTTTTCATTAAGCCGTTTTATTCTGGCAAGTCCTTCTTCTATTATTTCCCGGTCCCCTGGCATTTCTTTTCTGTCCGCATCCTTGAAGTCACCGGCCAGCGCAAAATACAGGTTTTCTTCCCTGTTCGCATGATAAAAAACCTCCAGCCGGTCAATCAATTCCCTTACTTTTTTCCCGTTGGGCAGCAGGGTTGGTATTACCACCAGCGTGCGGGCGGAATCGGGTATGCCTTCCCTGTACTCCAGTTTTGGCAGAAAAGCCGGCAGGGCGCTGTGGCTGAAACCCCAGTTAACAAAGCTTACCGCCACATCGCTGGCGGGTACCAGCACCGTCAGCGCAATCAGAAGATGAAGCATTATACCGGCTCCCACTGCATAATTATAAGAATAAAATAAAAGGCCGGATACTATCATAAGCGCTGCAAGTATAATTGCGACCAGGTAAAAGGCCACGCTGTAGTCGTGGAACCTGTACCTGCTGCCGCCTACCCCCAACAGTCCGAACAGCTGTGCCCTTCCCTTTCCGGCTATATAGTACCCGACATGGCATTTTTTGCCTTCGCCTATACTGTCACAGGCCTGCCTGGCACAATCCACCGCTTTGCGCGCCACATTGAACTGGGGCGTTTTTGCGGCCGCCGATATTTTTTCGATAAGTTTCCTGTAATAATCCCTGGATTCAAAGTCCATTCCGGGATATACTCCCGCCGGGTCCTCCTTTAGCACTTCATTGATGGCGCAAAGGGATTCGAATATGTCGTTCCAGTCCAGTACCGCTACAACGTTCAGGCTGGTTATTGCGTTGCCCACAGAGATCTTTCTTGCCGCCTGGTCCCTGTGCTCCCGGTCTATCATGTCCCTTACCGTAATTCCATAGTCATAAAGTTTACTGTCCAGAAAATCTATTATCTCACCGGTCTCGGTTCCTTCCTTCCTCATCCTTCGAAGCATGTGCTCAATATATGAGGAATCAAACCGCTTAATATCTTTCATCTGCTCACTGATAGCAGGCAGCAGTCGGGTGCTGTTTGCCGACGCAAATTTTTCCGCCCGTTCCCACTGCTGTTGTGTCCTGTGAATCCTCTCGCAAATGTACCTTATATTCTCAATCAGGGCCAGCCTGGTCATAAGGGACAGCGACCACACCTCGGCACTGGACAGTTTACTATGGCGCTGGTACGCCCTGACAAATTCTATCAGAAGGTTCTGGTCCAGCCTGCCGTCGGTATGGGATATTAGCTCAAGCACTATTGCATACACCCTGGGGTAACCCCTTAACATGCCACTGTCCAGTATATGTAGTTTCCTAAGCCTCTCCCGGGTGAGGCTCTGCTTAATTTCCTTTACCTGTTCCTCAATTTTGTAGTAATTGTCAAGCAGCCATTCGGAAGCGGGAGTGAGCTCCCTCTCCTTTTTCGCATAGGAGTTTATATCCCTATACGCAGTTGTTATGGTTTTAAAATTGCTGTCCAGCCGGCCGGTAAGGGATTTTACAAGCCGCGGCCTTTTCTGTATGGTATGCTCCCTTGCTATTTGTTCGGCATGGACTTTAAGCTGCTCGGGCTGCAGCAGCACATCCTTTATCGTCCCCGCCTCTTTACCTATTGTATTCATATGTCTTCTAATGCCTATCAACAAAAGGCTTGCTACCAGTACGAACAATAAAACGCCCATAACGGTTATGTCCTTCCTCCCTCAAGGTATACGCAGCTTCAAAAACCCAAACTTTGTCTATCGGAAAAAATCAAAGACCCTTTATCGTCTCTGATTTTCCATCAGTTCCCTTATTCTTTTACTTAACGACCCCGAAAGCTCTTTGGCATATTCCTCCGAAGCCCCCTCAACGTATACGTTAAACACCGGCCTTTCGGAGTCCGGCAGTATAAGCGCCCACCCTTTATCGTTTTTAATCTTAACCCCCTCAAACATTTCTATATTTCTGTCCCTGTGCTGGTGTATGATTTCCTTAATAATTCTGCCCTTGTCCCTCCAACTGCATTCGATCTCCCTTTTGACATAATGAAACTCCGGCAGTTCATCCACAAGCTGACTTAACACCATCCGGTTTTCTACCAAGAAATTGATTATATTGCCCGCGCCCCATATGGCATCAAAGTTCAGGGCATACTGCAGCCCGGCCCTGTCACCCTGCCGGTTTTTCTTCAGAATTTCATTCATCCAGCAGGCGGGACTGGACTTGGTCCTTATCACATCAACGCCGTACCCCCTGGCCATAGCCTCTATGGTAGCGGAAGCTGTATATGGAAGCACCAGGCTGTCGGTTGCCTTTGTCTTCAAAAGGATAAGGGATACAAGAGCAGTATATTTTTCACTGTCAATAACCCTGCCCCTGTCGTCAATCAGGATTAAGTTTTCCCCATTACCTGCAAATATTATTCCTGTCTGCAGCTTGTTTGCAGCCACCTGTCTGCTCATGAAATCCCTGTAGCTGTCCACCGACGGATGGCTGCTGCCGGAATAATCGGTTTCAACCCGGCACCCGATGTATTTCAGAAACCGCGTTGCAAGTTCCAGTATGGTTTCCGACCGGGCGCTTATCAGTATTTTTGGCCGTGCCATTTTAATCTTGTCTATACTGTTAAGCAGCAAAGCCCCGCTCTTTATATATATGGCGGTAAAGTTGTCGATTTTAACCGGTTCTTTTATCTGGCCTGCATTACACCGATCATAATCGTCCCTGTTAAACAGGTTTTCTATTCTTCTTTCAACGCTTCTGTCTATATTTGCACCGTTATCCGCCACAAGCTCCATATGCACAAGGTTTTCTTCCAGGTGATCTCCCCTTACGTGCACTCCGCCATCCGCCTTGTAGTAGGTCACAGCAAAGCGGTTTACCGGTGCCGAAGCATCCTTAATGTCTACCACGCCGACCCCGGTGGACAGTATACCGCAAACCACAGAGTCTTTAACCAATCTGGATCTGCCGGTATTGTCACAGCTTACCACAATTACCGAATCCTCCTCCATAAGTGTGGCAAAGGCAGAACCAAGCCGGGAAGCAAATTCGGGTGTAATATCGGTATTGATATCCCCCTTTATGTCCCTGTGTCCGAAAAGGCTTTTGGTCCCTCTGGTGCCCCATATAAGGTTCTGACTTACGCTCATGCCCTCGTCAATTCTCTTGTCCGGCCATATCTTTATTCCCGGTTTTACGGTAACACCGGAATCTATCCTGCTGTCCCTGCCTATAACCGAATTTTCAAAAAGGTTTATACCGTTTCGCATATGTACGTTTGTACATACCACCGCCCCGCGAAGATGGCAGTTTTCACCCGTCCGTACATTTTTCCACAGAATGCTCCGTTTTAATGACGTATTGCGGCCTGTTTTACAGTTTTCCCCCACTATGGTATAGGGATGAATATCACAGCCGTCCCCGATGCTGCAGTTTTTTCCCAGGTATACCGGCGGGGACAGGATAACGTTGTCTCCGATTTCAGCACCGTCTTCCATCCAAATACCCTTTTCCACCCACCGGGCTTCAATTTCTATTTTCACCTTACCGTCCATCATGTCAAACTGTGTCTGTTTGTAGGATTCCAAATCCCCTATATCGCACCAGTAATCATCGGTTATGTAACCGTACATGGGCACATTGTCCTTCAGCAGCTTCGGAAACAGGTCCTTGCTGAAATCGAAGTTTTGTCCCCTGCTGTAGTAATCAAGCACATCGGGTTCCAATATGTATATGCCGGTATTTATGGTATCGCTGAAAACTTCGCCCCAGCTGGGTTTTTCCAGGAACCTTATTATACGGCCGCTGTCATCGGTAATTATAACCCCGTATTCCAGCGGCACCGACTCTCTTTTCAGTACCAGCGTAGCCTTTGATTGTTTTGATCGGTGATACTTTATTGCCTTGTTCAGGTCAAGGTCTGTCAGCGCGTCCCCGCTTATCACCACAAAGGTGCTGTCCAGATGTTCCTCGGCATTTTTTACGCTGCCCCCGGTTCCCAGCGGCGTTTTTTCTATAAAGTAGTTTAGGTTTACTTCCCATTCCTTTCCGTCATCAAAATATTCCGTGATTGCCGAAGGCAGGTATGCCAGCGTTACAGATATATCCTTTATGTTATGTTTTTTCAGCAGCTTTATGGTATACTCCATAACCGGTTTATTGAGTATCGGAACCATGGGTTTAGGCATATCACAGGTTAACGGCCTGAGCCTGGTTCCTTCGCCGCCTGCCATTATTACTGCTTTTATGTTAACCACTCCCTGTTATTGTAATAGCGCAATATCCGGTGCTTGCCTTTGAAAGGAAGATATTCCTTTAATTTTATACTGCCCAATTAAACGGAAATTAATCCGTTCCATTACGGCCGCCGGCACCGGCCGGAGTTACACAAAGGCATAAAAAAAGAGAGCATATGCTCTCTTTTCGGCCGGTTGAATTAAAACTTGGTAAGGTATTTTTCTATCTCCCACTCGCTTATTTTTGTCCTGTATTCGTTCCACTCTATCATGGCCGCCTCTACATACCTCTTGTATATGTGGTTGCCGAGGGCGGATTTGATTACCTCATCCCTTTTAAGTTCCCTTAGGGCTTCAAAAAGGTTGTGTGGAAGGTTTTCTATACCCTGCTCCTCCCGGTCCAGCTTATCCATATTATACACGTTGCCGTTGATAGGCTCGGGAGGCTGGATTTTGTTTTCAATTCCGTCAAGGCCCGCCTTTAGTACAACCGCCAGGGCAATATACGGGTTTGCAGCCGGGTCGGGATTTCTCAGTTCAAACCTGGTTGAATTGCCCCGTTTTGTGGGTACCCTAACCAGCGGGCTGCGGTTGGCCGCCGACCAGGCCACATAAGCCGGTGCTTCAAATCCCGGAACCAGTCTTTTATATGAGTTGACCGTCGGATTTGTAATGGCTGTAAACCCCCTGGCATGCTTCAGCAGCCCTCCCAGATAATTAAAAGCCGTATCCGACAGCTGCAGCTTGCCCTTTTCATCGTAGAACGCATTTTTACCGTCAAGGGTATAAAGGGACATATTGACATGCATACCGGAACCGGGTATTCCGAATATCGGTTTTGGCATAAAGGTGGCATGCAGCCCATGTCTCTGGGCTATTATCCTGATAACCATCTTGAATGTCATGATGTTGTCCGCCGTTTTGAGAGCGTCATCGTATTTGAAGTCTATTTCATGCTGTCCCGGGGCTACTTCGTGATGGGAGGCCTCTATTTCAAAACCCATCTGCTTTAGGGTAAGTACCATATCCCTGCGGGCGCTTTCTCCGAGGTCCACCGGCGCCAGGTCAAAGTAGCCCGCATTGTCATGGGTTTCCAACGATGGTTTTCCTCTTTCATCGGTATGAAAAAGGAAGAATTCGCATTCGGGACCCACATTCATTTTATAGCCCATATCCTCTGCCTCTTTAAGCACCCGTTTAAGGGTATTCCTGGGACACCCCGCGAAGGGCTCTCCTTCTTTCGTGTACACATCACAAATTAGCCTTGCTTCTTTCGCATTGGAGATCCAGGGGAAAACAACAAAGGTGGAAGGGTCGGGAATAAGATACATGTCGGATTCTTCTATACGGACAAAACCGTCTATCGAAGAACCGTCAAACATTATTTCATTGTTCAGTGCCTTATCCAACTGCTCGATGGTGATGGCCACATTTTTCATCACTCCCAGGATATCCGTGAACTGAAGATGAATGAACTGAATATCCATCTCCCTTGCCCTTTCCAATACATCTTTATTGGTCATTTTTTCTGCCATGTAGTATCCTCCTTTCGGCAAAAAACAAGCGTCCTTTG
>CAZGUG010000029.1:21231-25906 GCA_964529035.1 uncultured Clostridium sp. | reverse complement strand
AATGAAGGTTGGGATTGATAATGAAAATTTTTACTATCGGGTTTTCAAAGAAAAGTGCCGAAAAATTTTTCGGGCTTTTGATTAGTAATAGTGTTAATAAAGTGCTGGATATCAGGCTGAACAACAAATCTCAGCTGGCCGGTTTTGCAAAGGGCCGTGATCTGGAGTACTTTTTAAAAAAGATTGGGAATATCGAGTATGAATATGTACCCGGTTTGGCTCCTACCAAAAGGCTTTTTGATGATTACCGGTCCAAAAAAATAGAATGGGATGAATTTGAATTCATGTTCAAAAAAGTGCTGGAAGAAAGAAATGCAGTAAAGCGCCTGGACCTGCAAAACCTCGATGGAGTCTGTTTTTTGTGCAGCGAAGATTTACCTGCGCACTGCCATAGAAGTATAGTGGCAGAAGAAATAAGAAAAACAATCGGCTGTGAAATTATGCACCTGTGACAGGCTGGATTGAATGATGACAGGCAGAGGCCGTATTGAGATGCCTGTCATGGGCTTAAGTCCACCTCCCGCGGTGGACTTTTATAAACTATGAAGGGATAATGGGATTATGTTCGTCTATATTAAGGAATGGGGACACACCGCTTTTTGTGAGTATTCCTTGCTGCGGAATGTCCCCGATTGATAGGCATTGCACATCTCAAAGGAAAGGGGGGGAGAGATGAATCAAGAGGACGTTCTCATAAAACGGGCGGCAGCTGGCAATAAAGCCGCCTACGAACAGCTGGTTAACAAATACAAGGGATACGTGTACGCAATAATTCTTAATCTTGTAAATGACAGTTTCGATGCTGAAAATATTGCCCAGGAGGTATTCCTGCAGGTATACATCTCTCTACCCCAGTACAGGTTTGAGGGTTTCAGGACATGGCTGGGCAGGATTACTGTCCGTAAGGCGATAGACTTGAAGAGAAAGCAGCAGAAGATACGTGACGGGGAAAGGCTTGTGGCGGCACAGGTGCATCTGGCTAGACAGGACGGATATGGCAGTCTTGAAGAAGATTTGCTGCGGCGGGAGGATGCTGAAAGAATAAGAAACCTATACAGCCAACTGCCGGACAGCTACCGAACGGTGGTTAAAAAGTACTATTTCTCGGAGAAAAGCTACCGGCAGATAGCCAGCGAGGAAGGTATCGCGGTCAAAACGGTGGAGACAAGGCTCTACAGGGCAAGGAAGAAACTCAGGGAACAGTGGAAGGGGGACGGCTAAATGGTGCATTTTACCCGGGAAGATTGGAAGGCCTTTGCAAAGGGCCAAGTAGTTGAGAGAAAACATAGGGAAATGGAACAGCATCTTATGGTATGCGATGCGTGCGCAGAAAAATACCTGTCCTTTTTCTCAGAAAAAAATGCAGCCTGCCCGGCGGTTGAAATCAGTCCGCAGTTTACTTCCAATGTCATGAAAAGAATAAACGGTCTGGAGGTACCAGGAAGAAAAGAAAGGTCAAAAAAGAGGGACATATTCTACTACTGCGCGGCGGCCTGCCTTACCATATTCTTTACGTCGGCCGGAGTATTTGAGGGTTTTGCCGAAGTGATACCGGCAGCGGCCCGGACAAGGATACAGGCGGAGCACTCCTTCGAGACGGGAAACATAAGCATAATCAAGTATGGGTGGTCGGATAGGCTTCTAAACAATACCCTGACATTTATAGATGCAATAAAACCAAAGGGTGAAGAGGAGGTAGTGCATTGAAAAAAAAGAGCAAGTTTTTAGTATTTATACTGTCGGTTATTCCGGGACTGAGTCATGTTTACCTGGGACTATTTTACAGGGGATATATATTTATGGGGGCCGCAGCGGCGGCGGTGGCGGTGGTGCTGGGGCTCTGTGTCCTAATGGGCAGTGACCGTCCTATGATACTATTTCTGGGATTACCGGTCCTGTGGTTTGTTGCCCTAATTGACAGCATGACGCTGACCGATAGGGTTAACAGCCGCATGACATTAAACCCCGGTGAAGAGGACGGCCCGGAAATCGGAGAAGTGCAGACGGACAACAAACTAAGCGACCAGAACAGAAAGATAATAGTGTGCCTTCTGTCTGTGGTTCCGGGAGCGGGACACATGTTCATGGGCTATCAGAAGCTTGGGCTGGAACTGATGACGCTGTTTTTCTTTTCCTTCTTTTTTATTGACTGGCTGAGGATTGGGTTTTTCATGTTCATAATACCGGTAATATGGTTTTACAGCATGTTTGACGCCCTCCACAAGGCGTCCGGCGAAATAACTCCGGTGGAGGAGACCGGTTACTCGGTGTTTGAACTTATCGGTGAAAACAGGTATAGGTGGAGCGGTTCGAAGATGCTGGGGTACGGACTTATCGGCATAGGATTGCTGCTTATATTTGACAGGATAGTATCGCCGATGATACCCTACGAGATCAAAAACTATATCCAGACCGGAATAGTTGCATTTTTGTTCATAGCTGGCGGTATCAGGATACTTATGGGCGGGCGCAGGGAGCGCAGCGAAAATCATGAGGAGGTATTGGAAAAGTGCGAAGATGGAGAGTAGGGACACTGTCCCTAGGTGTTTTGCTGATTTTACTGGGCATTATTATGCTGGCCGCCCAGTTCAAACAGGCTGTCATATTTGATATGCTTATTACGTGGTGGCCGCTGATACTGGTGCTGATTGGTGCGGAGATACTTGTCCATGTCTATACGGCAAAGGAGCCGGAACCGAAGGTGAAGTATGATGGTTTCAGCATATTCATAATTATGGTTATTGTGTTTTTCAGTATAGGGATATACGCCGTCACTGCCACCGGAGTCCTTGAGAGGATTTCCTGGATGGTGCAGAGCAGTAGTTTCCCGGTGGAGATTCCCGCTGAAAGGATTGACATGGGAGAAAACGTGGAAAAGATAGTAATATCAGCCCCTGCCGGGAATCTTGATATAAGGAAAAGCGGCGACGGTGAAGTAATACATTTCGGCGAAGCCATTGTAAAGGCGGCCGACACCGATGAAGCAAAAATGCTGACCGAGCGGAACAGAGCGGTTACCCACCTGGAAGGCAACACTCTCTTTGTGCGGTTTTTGTCGGATACCTGGCCGGGAGATTTTAAACCCGGCATAAGGGAAATCCGGCATACAATCCTGCTTCCTACCGATTTAGATGTGGAAATTGGCGGTCCCACTTATTTCAATCTGAATATTGACGGCGAAGCGCTTCAAAGAGACTGGCTGATAAAGGGTAGGGGAAGGATTAATGTTACCGTTAACAAAGGGTCCGACCTGGTTATTGACGCGCAGGTTGGCACAAGCGACTGGCTCAGAGGAAATGTTAACTGGGAAATTGAAGAGATAACCGCTTACAATGAAAACGGAACTAAAGGGTTCAAAGGATATCTCAGGTGGGGGGAAGGCAACAGCAAAGTCAGCATAATAATTGACGGGGGAGAGATACAGGTCAGCGAAATATAACCCATCCTCAGCACGTCAAAGGCCCGGAAGTATAAGACTCCGGGCCTTTTTTGCATTTCGCTACTGTTTTTTAATCGTTGTTTTCGCTGCGCGGTACGCAGATAACCTGCCCTATTTGAAGGTTATTGGGGTCTACACCCGGGTTTAACCGTCTCAGGGTGTTAACGGTAGTGTTAAATCTCCTTGCAAGGGAGAAGAATGTATCCCCAGACCTTATGGTATATGGCCTTGCATTGGCAGGGCACTCATCCGGCGGTTCCGGTGCCGGTCGTGGAATACAGATTACCTGCCCTATCTGCAGATTATTCGGATCTATACCGGGGTTTGCATCAATAATGGCTTCAACGGTTGTGTTAAATCTATTTGCAAGGGCAAACAGGGTATCCCCCGACCTTATGGTGTACGGCCTTGTGTTTGCCGGGCACTCATCCGGTGGTTCCGGTGCCGGCCGTGGAATGCAGATAATCTGACCTACCCTAAGAGCTTCCGGGTCTATACCGGGGTTAGCGTCAAGTATTGCCTCTACCGTTGTGCCAAACCTCCTGGCCAGCGCAAACAGGGTATCACCGGCCCTTATGGTATACTGTCTTGTTCCGGGAGGACAGGTAACCGGCGGACCCGGGCGCGGAATACATATCACCTGGCCCACCAGCAGTGCATCGGGATTTACATCGGGGTTTGCTGCTATCAGGGCTTCAAGTGTAATATTGAATCTTCTGGCAAGCGAGAAGAAAGTATCCCCAGCTCTTATGGTATAGGGTTCTGTATTTGCCGGGCATTCAGGCGGCGGGACTGCCAGCGGTATACAAATCACCTGACCGATCATAAGTCTTTCGGGGTCGATTCCCGGGTTTGCCTCAAGCAAATCGTCCAGGGACACGTTAAAGCGTCTCGAAATGGCAAACAGCGTATCCCCTGAACGTATGGTATAGAAGTTGCCTTCCGGACAGGGTGGGAAAATCGGCTGCCTCGGTATGCAGATAACCTGACCTACCTGCAGGAAATTCGGGTTTACATTGGGATTGGCCGAAATCAATGCCGGAACTGTTGTATTAAACCGTTGCGCAAGCGAGAAGAAAGTATCACCCGGTCTTATGGTATATGCTACTGTGTTGGGGGGGCATTGTCTCCCCATGAAATTAAACACTGGAATATCACCTCCTCAATATAAGGTATTCAAAGTACCAAAAAAAGTTCTGAGAAGGATGAAAAAATAACCGGCTGCAAACCGGCCGG
>CAZGUG010000029.1:1562-21131 GCA_964529035.1 uncultured Clostridium sp. | reverse complement strand
AAGGGAATTGGGTTATGCTGTCGAATTAGAATACTATAAAGGCCTAAGGGGAGGTAGAAGCCAGGTGAAATCGCGGGTTCTTTTTGTATCGACATACCCTGAACTGACAGCAATGGCAAGGGATATTTCCCAAAAGCTGGGCATACCTTTGAATATATATGAAGGCGGAATAATGAGAGACGGCCACCTGTATGCCAGCGAAAAACAAGATCAACTGGATGTCATAATAAGCTGCGGTGCCACAGCGGCTGCCATAAAGGAACTTGTAACCATACCCGTTGTCTCGGTGGAAACCGGCACGGTTGATTTTCTGAACGCGCTAATAAAGGCCAAAGAGTATGGAGACAGGATCGGTCTTGTCAGTTATAAAAGCGAGAAACTCGAAAATCTAGAAAGCCTAAAAAGTGTACTCAATATTGACTTCATAGATTTTCCGTATTCAAACAAAGAGGAACTGGAAAAACAGATGGAAGATGCATTGGGCTTTGAAAAGCTTACGGTAGTCAGCATGGGTAACTGTGTAACAGAGGTCTCCACGAAAAAAGGTCTAAGGGGCGTGCTGATACGTCACAGCAGAAAGTCTGTGGAGCAGGCTATAGTTGCGGCAAAGAATATAAGTGATTTGGGCAAAAGGGAGAAGGAAAGGGCCGAGAGGTTAAAGGCGGTGATAGACTATTCCGGCGAAGGCATAGTAACCACCGATAAAAATGGTATAATAACAACCTTCAATCCGGCAGCCGAAAAAATTTTCAGCTTATCTGCAGCAGATACAGTGGGGAAACCTGTCGGAAAGCTGGCACCCGGAAGCAATTTTGATATATTCTGCGGGGAAGGCAAACAGGAACTGGGAAGGCTTATCAAAATCAACAATGCACAAACAATCCTGAACAGGGTGCCCATTGTTGTGGACGGTGAGCAGACGGGTACCGTTTTTACCTTCCAGGAAGTCTCAAGGATACAAAAGCTGGAGCATAAGGTAAGAAAGGAACTGTATACCAAAGGACTGGTGGCAAGATACTGCTTCGGGGATATAATAGGCAAAAGCAGTGTCATAAAGGAAACTATAGAAAAGGCCAAAAAGTTCGGCAGAACTTCCACAACGGTGCTGATAGAAGGCGAGACCGGCACCGGTAAGGAGCTTTTTGCCCAAAGCATACACAACATAAGCCCCAGAAGGGATGGGCCCTTTGTCGCAATTAACTGCGCGGCCCTGCCGGAAAACCTGTTGGAGAGTGAATTGTTTGGATATGAAGAAGGAGCCTTTACCGGGGCCAAAAAGGGAGGAAAACCGGGACTGTTCGAACTGGCGCACGGCGGGACCATTTTTCTTGATGAAATAAGCCAGATTTCTCCAGGGGTTCAAAGCAGGCTTTTAAGGGTACTGCAGGAAAGAGAAGTGCTGAGGATAGGCGGGGAATACATTCTCAACGTGGATACCAGGGTTATAGCCGCCACCAACAGCAATCTGTATGATTTGGTACAAAAGGGCAGCTTTCGGGAGGATTTGTTTTTCAGAATAAACATACTTAACCTGAAGGTTCCGCCCCTGAGGGCAAGAAGGGAAGATATCCCAATGCTTATAAGGCATCTTATTTCAATCGCCAACAACCGGCACGGTGCCGGTATAAGCGATATCACCGAAGCCGGTATGCAGCTTCTTAAAAAATACAGCTGGCCGGGTAATGTCAGGGAACTTGAAAATTTTACCGAAAAGATGGTTATACTTGCCGGTCATCCTGTGATAGGTGCGGATTTTATTAAGCAGCTGCTATCTGACCATGTTGTTTACAGGGATACGAGTATCGAGAAGGCCGGCGGAAGGGATGAGCTGATAGAGGTTAGCATCGGCCCTTTAAGGGATATGGAATTGCAGATAATAAAAGCCATGGGCGACAGGGTGAAAGGGGATAAAAAACTACTGGCCGAAAAACTCGGAATCAGCAGAACAACCCTTTGGAAGAGGCTCAGGGAACTGGAAACCGGGGACGGGAACCAGTAAGGCATATTTTTATTCCCCATGTTAAAAAAATAAACATACCCTTATGGTTTATCAATAATCCTAACAAACTATAGGCCCTGCATTTGAATGCAGGGCTTTATTACTAAAGCAAGTATAAGGCCGGGTACAGGTTTGGGGGGGGACAAGCTTCTGCGGGAAAAGTGGTATGGATTTTGCTACTAACAGTCTGTTAAGAACGCCAAGAAATAGTTTACTTTGCCATAACACACCCAAAGATTGGAATTACTTACCGAAAGGAGCGGGAAGTATGTACAGGATAACAATAAACAGGTGTTGGTGCAAGAAGTGCGGCATATGTACAGAGTTTTGTCCCGCAAATGTATTTACCCGGGAAGCGGATGGTACGCCGGTGGCAGCCCACCGGGAAAAATGCACCGGCTGCAGGATATGCGTATTGAGATGCCCGGATTTTGCACTGGAAGTGGAGGTGGACAGCGATGACGGAAATAGGTAAATTCAGGTTCATTCAGGGTAACCATGCCATAGCCGAAGGGGCTTTGGCAGCGGGGGCAAGGTTTTTTGCCGGGTATCCCATAACCCCGTCCTCCGAGATAGCTGAAATTTCCTCCAGGCGCCTGCCGGAAGTTGGGGGCGTATATATACAGATGGAGGACGAACTGGGCAGTATAGCAGCGGTAATAGGCGCTTCCGCCGCCGGGAAAAAATCCTTCACCGCCACCAGCGGGCCGGGGTTTTCGCTGATGCAGGAAAACCTGGGCGTTGCGGTGATGGCGGAAATCCCCTGCGTGATAATAAATGTACAGCGGTCGGGGCCCAGCACCGGCCTTGCCACAAAACCGGCCCAGGGTGACGTGATGCAGAGCAGATGGGGGACCCACGGCGACCACGGCATAATTGTATTGTCGCCGTCTTCGGTACAGGACTGTTTTGACCTTACAGTAACGGCCTTTAACCTTGCGGAAAGATACAGGACGCCGGTGGTGCTGCTGACGGATGAAATAATAGGACACATGCGGGAAAATGCATCACTCGGGCAGCCGGGGCCCGGTGAACTGACAGAGCGGGAAACGCCCGACTGCAGCCCGCGAGACTACAAGCCCTTTGAACTGAACAAAGGCAAAATAGCTCCCCTGGCGGCCTATGGCAGCGAATATGTTTTCAGAGTGTCCGGCTCCGCCCACGACGAGTGGGGCTTTGCCTGTAGCAGTCCGGAAAACGCTGACAAATTCATAAGGCACTACACAGAGAAGATAGAAAAAAACAGGGAAGATATCATAATGACCCGTCAGTACAACCTTTCGGATGCCGAATACACCATAATAACCTTCGGCTGCAGCACGAGGTCCGCCCTGGAGGCAATGCATTCGGCAAGGGACCGTGGAAAAAGAGCAGGTGTGCTCGAACTGATTACGTTGTGGCCCTTTGCCAGCGACAGGGTAAAAGAGGCCTGCCGTAATGCAAAGGCGGTAATAGTGCCCGAGATGAACCTCGGCCAGGTTATAAGGGAGGTCCAAAGGGCGGTAAAGAGGGACATACCAATAGTCGGTGTCAACAAAGTGGACAGCCGGTCAATAACGCCAATGGAAATACTCGGCAAAATCGAGGAGGTGGCAAAATGCCTGTAAAGAGATATACAGACTACCTGCTGAAGGATAAACTGCCGGTATTCTGGTGCGGCGGCTGTGGCAACGGAAACGTATTGGGCTCGATACTTCGTGCCTTTGCAAAGCTTGAACTGGAAAAACGCGATATAGTGGTGGTGACCGGTATAGGATGTTGGGGCAAGGCCGACGACTATATAAGCACAAACACATTCCACGGTACCCACGGGAGGGCCCTGGCCTTTGCCACCGGGGTTAAGCTTGCCAATCCAAGGCTTAAGGTTGTAGCGCTTATGGGGGACGGTGACGGTGCCACCATAGGCGGCAATCATCTTATACATGCGGCACGGCGTAATGTGGATATAACCGCTGTAGTGGTAAACAATTTCAACTACGGCATGACCGGCGGCCAGTATTCGGGGACAACGCCGGAAAACGCGATTACTTCCACTTCAAGGTGCGGGCATATTGAAGAAGGTTTTGACCTGTGCAAGCTTGTGGAAGCGGCCGGGGCACCCTTTGTGGCAAGGGGTACTGTATACGGCATAACGCAGCTTGACAAGCTGGTGGAACAGGCCCTGAATAAAAAAGGGTTTTCCTTTGTAGAAGTAATCGCGCCCTGCCCGACCCATTTTGGCAGGCTAAACCGCATGAAAAATGCACCGTCTATGCTTAAGTGGATTAAGGAAAACAGCATTACCATAAAGCAGGCCCAGAAGTTAACCGACCCGGAAAAACAGGGCAAGTTCGTTACAGGTAAATTTGTGGACAAAGAAAGGGAAGACTACAGCGCCAGGTATAAAAGTCTTCAAAGGCTGGCACAGAAATCGGCGGAAGGGGGCCTTGGCAAATGAAAGAAAGGTGGGAGATAATACTAAGCGGAGTGGGGGGGCAGGGTCTTATCATTAGCGGTACCATACTTGGTGAAGCGGCTGTAGTTTATGAAGGTAAGAACGCTACCCTTACCTCTTCATACGGAACCGAAACCAGGGGTACCTTTGCAAAATCGGATGTAATAATTAGTACCGGGAAGATTTATTTCCCGGAGGTGACAAGGGAAGACATTATACTGGCGCTGGCCCCTGCTGCCTATGACAGGTATATATCCTCCATGGACAGGGAAGCCATGCTTATTTACGACAGCGGCCTAATAAGCGATGTTAGGGAAACGGAGGTAAAGCAGCAGGGTTATCCTGTTACAGAAACTGCACGGCGGTTGGGAAATGCTGCCGCAGCCAATATAGTAGCCCTGGGGATTATCGTAGGAATAACCGGCGCGGTATCCGAAGATTCGGTGGTCCGTGCAATAAAAGATGCTTTTGCCAATAAACCGCAGGTTATAGAATTGAACATAAGGGCCTTTGTGAAGGGAATGGAAATGGCAAAGGCATAAACAAAGAAACAAAAGCATATTATTGAAGGAATCCCGCGGATTAAATAGAATATATAAACAAACATCCTGCGGACTCACATCATGTAAAGATTAACAGCCTGCATTTCATGTCCGAACGCAGGCTTTTGTTCTAGTATATTAGAATTAGCCAGGGCCTGTATCAAAACTGAAGAGGTGATGGTAATGAGTGACGGTATTCCCAGGGTACTTATTGAAGCTCCAGCCGGTTTCCGGTTGGAAGACGGTACAGGTATCCTTGAAACCGACGAAAAAGCAGCGCTGACCGTTGATGAGGAGGGTCTGAGTATAAACTACGGCCTGGGCAGTGCTCTTTTTTTCCCGCTCCGGGATATCAGCAGTATCGAGGCCGCCGATTACAGTATAGTTTTGGACCTTTCCCCGGGGGAAAAACTGGTGCTGTATCACCTGGGATACAGGTACGATGATTTTTGCAGGGTGCTTAAAAAGGCATGCAGTGAACTATCCATAAACGATTACCTTATGAAGGAAAGCATGATAAAGGAAGATGTCCGCTCTTCATATATTAACTACAATGCCGCCGGTGAGCGGATTGAAGAAGGTAATTGCCGGATCCGGCTGTATGAGACGGCTGCGGTAATAATCCGGGAAAACGGTGCTGTTACACGCCTCATATACAGTTTTATAAATGGTATCCGACAGGAGGACTACCGCCTTGACATAGAGATGGAAACCGGTGAAAAGTGGCGGTTTGAAAAGCTTGGCAGAGAGTTTAGCCCCCTGCTGAAATCCCTGTCGGATGCGTTAAGCGCCCTTTCGCTTAATACCCAGCAGCACTTAAGACAGCTGCTTCCGGATGTATCCCTTTCTGTTATCCGCAAAGCGGCGGAGCTCCTAAAGGATGGCAGGGCGGCCCAAAGGGCGGACCTGGAAAACATACACCCGAGCCTGTGGATTGAACTGGAAAAGCGTCTTGAGATTGCGGGGATTAAGGATGAATACGATTATCTTGTGCCGCTGTCCGACGAAAAAAGGGTATGCATAGGCTTCAAAAGGGGACTGATGGGCGATTTGACCGGCGAGTATATCTGGTTTTTAATACCTGTATACAGCCGGGACGAAAGCCTGCCCGGAAATGTGGTTGCCATGGAAGCTTCGGGCGACGGAGGCGGTAAAGCTACATATTTTTTCAGGATAATGGACAGGGACAAATACAGACAGGCAAGTGACAGGGAAGAGCTGGCGGCTAAAGCCGGTGAGTTTATGCTGCAGCTGAACCGGTGTATGCTTGAGATAAACTTCAGAAGGGAACCGGTATACCTGGCGGATGAAAAGCTAAGCCAGCCGGCCTATTCGAAATATAAGGAATCGATAAAACAGATGCCTGATTTGAAGATCCTGAGAGAACATTTTTTGGGAAGGGTTTTTCATCGTTCTCCCGAACAGTGGAAGGAGGATGTGACCGACATCATGCGGTTCAACGTAAATACAGACAACAACAAAGCCAAGTGGAAAGAGTCATTCAACGGGGAATAAAAAACAATTAGGAGGTGAAGCCTGTGGTAGGATATAAACATCCCTGCCGTTACTGTAACGAATTTATCCCTCCGGATTCAAACTATTGTCCGGTATGCAACAAGGTTAATCCCCTCGGGCAGCTGAGATGTCCGAAATGCAAAAGCCCCGTAAGAAAGAGCTGGTCAAGCTGCAGCCACTGCGGACTTTCCCTGTCAATTACCTGCCCCAATTGCGGCGGCAATACTTTTTTCGGGGACTACTGTGGCAATTGCGAAGAAAGACTGTTGGTTACATGTCCCAACAGCAAATGTAACACGGTACAGCCTCCTATAAGCAAAGTATGCATAAAATGTGGGCAGCCACTTTAAAAAAAATAAAGGAAAGGATGGATATAAAGTGACCCTGAAAGCCTTTACAAGTAATTATGCTGACAACAGCACCGAAGCGGGTTTCCAGTTTACATTTTTCTGTGATATTTGCCGTGACGGGTATAAAACCGGTTTCATCGAGTCCAAAACCCATAAGAAGGGTAATCTGATCAAAGGCCTGGGAGCGGCCGCACGACTGGGAGCCTATGCTCTCGGAAAGCACAGTATTGGTTATGGTATTGACAGGGGTTCGAGTGTTATAACCGAGCGTTTCAGAGGCATGTCCCCCGAATGGCATAAGGAGCATGAAGCGGCCTTTGAAATTGCCCAGAATGAAGCCAAGGGACATTTCACCCGCTGCCCTAAATGCATGAAATGGGTATGCGAAACCGACTGGAACGAACAGGAAGGCCTGTGTGTGCTCTGTGCACCGCGCGTTAACGTGGAAGTGGCCGCTGCCAAGGCGGAAAAAATGGTTTCGGATGTAAAA
Organism: uncultured Clostridium sp.; assembly: GCA_964529035.1. GTDB lineage: Bacteria > Bacillota > Clostridia > Ch29 > Ch29 > CAZGUG01. The sequence continues at coordinate 13,801 of CAZGUG010000029.1, read as the reverse complement.
GCAAAGGCATCCCGGACGCAGGTGTTCACCGGTGAAATTGAAAGCAAGCAGACCGTATGCCCACGGTGCGGCAAACCGTCCGGGGAAGGGAAATTCTGCAACAACTGCGGAGCGAACCTGTCCCTTGTAATATGCGAAAAATGCGGTACCGAAAGTCCTGCGGGCACAAGATTTTGCGGAGAATGCGGAAACAGGATGGAGTAGGAGGGCGTTTGAAATTGAAAAACCAATCGGGGCATAGTATTCACGGCAGAATGGAAGTTGTTAAGGGGGACATCACCCGTATGCAGGTGGATGCCATAGTTAACGCAGCAAACAATTCGCTTTTGGGCGGCGGAGGAGTTGACGGTGCCATACACAGAGCCGCCGGCCCTGAATTATTGGAGGAATGCAGAACCCTTGGCGGCTGCGAAACCGGCAGGGCCAAAGCCACAAAGGGATATAACCTGCCCTGCAGGATGGTTATACATACCGTTGGCCCGGTATGGAGGGGAGGCGGCCGGGACGAGCCGAAGCTGCTTGAAGCCTGTTATAAAAACTCCATTGAGCTGGCGGTGAAAAACGGTGCCAGAACGGTTGCGTTCCCGTCAATAAGCACCGGGGTTTACCGTTACCCCGTTAACAAAGCCGCATCTGTCGCCTGCCGGGCTGTGAAGGAGATGCTGGAAAAGTATTCTCCTGAAAAGCTTGAAAAGGTATACTTTGTCTGTTTCGACGATAAGACCTATAAAGAGTACCTGGACCTGCTGTCTGTTTAAGCTGTAAACAGGTGTAAGCTTCCGGTGCTTGATTGAAACCAATTTTTGATTGAAGGAGGTCATCCCCACCGATAAAGGTTGGCGGGAGCATGCCTCCTTTGTGTTACATGCCGGCCATTTTCCTGCATTCGTCCGCGCATGTGCGGCAGATATCCGCACATTTCCGGCAGTGGTCGTCCTTGAACATATCGCACTCCTGTGCACACCTGTCACAGACCTTTGCGCACAGCTGGCAGTGGTCCTTTGAAAATTCTCCGAGCATTGACATGGTTGAAGCCGACATCTGGCACATCATGGCGCATTCCATAAGTATACTGATGCAGTTTTTCCTTGCGTTGAGATCCGGCTCATTCAGGCATGCAGAGAAACATTCATAACAGGCCTGTGCACACCTGGTACAGGCATCTATACATGCCTGGTATTTGTTGGTTGCCATAGTTACCATTCCCATACGTATACCTCCCCGAATTTTTGTATGCATAGTATATTGTTTGGATTTAGAAGTGTTTTATTCAGGATGCAAAAAACCTGCGCCCGTCTCGGGTATGGTGACATCACGAATGATTTGAAAGCTGCGGAATTCGGCCTGAATTTTGATATAATGTTAACCGGAGACCGTATTGAAGCTTTAAAAAACTTGACCTGGTTTTGAATGCAGTGTTTGGTATCGTAAGAAAAACGAAAAAGGAGATGGTTATGTGTTGGATTTAGTGGCCATTACCGGGGCGGGGATTTCAAAGGCCAGCGGGATACCCACCTTTGTGGAGATGGGGGATGTGCGCGAAAAGCTCAGTAGGGATTATTTTCGCGCCAATCCGAAAGATTTTTATAAAATAGTACTGAGTATGAAAAAAAATATAGACGGGGCAAAGCCCAATACGGCCCATATGGCGCTGGCCGAGTACGGGATACCGGTTATAACCATGAATATAGACGGACTACATACAAGGGCGGGAAGTAAAAATATACTGGAAGTACATGGAAACCTGGACTACGTTGAATGTCACCGCTGCAAAACCAGGCACGGGTACCATGGGGTGGAAGAATCCATATACTGCAAGGATTGTGGAGACGTGTACCAGCCCAATGTTGTACTGTACGGCGACAGCATACGCCATTTTTATGAGGCTGTCGAACTGGCAAGCTCCTGCAGCCAGTTGCTGGTGGTGGGCACTTCGTTCTACACCTCGACGGTGAATGTTTTTGTGGACAGCGCACGGATGGCAGGCGTTAAGGTACATGTAATAAACAGGGATGCGGAAAACGAAGTCCCAGAATTTCTTAAGACACTAAGCAGCAAAGCATAGATGTTAAGAGGAAAAACGGCAAAGGGCTGTGTATAGGTTCGTATCCGAATAATATTACTGTATTTTCAGCATGCTATTGGTATACCTTAGTTTGCAGACCCCGGGGAGTGCTTACATGGACAGGAAGAAACTTATTTCAAGGCTTAACTGGTTCTTTAACCTGGAGTTAAACCAGGTGGATTTGTATATTTCCCAGAGCAGATACAGCAAAGACCCCTATGTTAAAATCGCCTTTGAACGGATAGCATATATCGAGCAGCAGCACGTTGACAATATTGCGGACAAGATTAAGGAACTCGGCGGAAAACCAAGCAAGGCAGGGGATGTCCTTGCTCCGATACTGGGCAGTGCAGCCGGTACCATGCTGTCGGCCGCCGGGCTTTCCAATGTGCTGAGGGTCAATATACTGATTGAGAAAAAAGCGATGAAGGATTATAAAAAGCTGATTCATCAACTGAAAAGAACTTACGGCGATATACAGCTTGTGCGGCTGCTGCAGCACAACCTTTTTGATGAAGACCTTCATACCGCCTGGTTCCAGGGGGAACTGTCCAGGCTAAAGAATTGAAACAGCATTAGTATTTAGTATATGATTGCTCTATGGGGATGGACACCCTGAACGTGCTGCCTCTACCCGGCCGGCTGTCCACGCTGGCACTGCCCCCGTGCAGTTCCACCAGCTGCCGGGTGATGGCAAGCCCGAGACCGGGGCTTCTTTTTGCATTGCCGCGGGATTTGTCCACCTTGTAAAACCGTTCCCAAATTCTGCTGTGTTCAACCGGTGGTATACCGATACCGGTATCTTCAACCTCGAAGACAATTCTATTCTTTTCGGCGGAGGGGTATGCCCGCAGCCAGATGCTGCCGTCTTCCGGGGTATACTGAACAGCATTTTCCAGAAGGTTAACCAGTATCTGATGCATCCTGTCCCGGTCAGCTGTAATGTTTGGCAGCCTTTGGTTGATCTTCATTTCAACCGCGATATTTTTGCTGTCAGCGCGGGTTAGTATACTGTCAAAACTGCGTTGGGCCACTTCATGTACCTTGAGAGATTCCCTTTTCAGTTTCACGTCGCCGCTTTCTATAGAGGACAGGTCCATTAAATCTTGTAGCAGATGATCCAGGTACTTGCTGTTGTCAAGTATCAGATGCAGGTACTTACACTGGTCGTCGGCGGGCACCAGCCCGTCCAGCATTAATTCGGTGTAGCCTCGAATGGCGCTTAGGGGTGTTCTGAAATCATGGGAAACATTGTCCAGCAGATTTTTTCTAAGGACAGCCAGTTTCTTCTGTTCCAGTACCGTTTTCTCTATTTCGGCCGCGGCGTAATTAAAAGCACGGGTAATCTGGGCAATTTCACCGTCACCGTCCACTTTAATACGGCTTCTAAAATTACCCGCAGCCAGTTCCCTGGCAGATTTATTGATTGACCGTAGCGGTTGTGCAATTTTTTTGGAAAGCGAAAAAGCGATAAAACCTGCAATCAGGGTGGCACCTAATCCCGAAATCAAAATCAGCTTGCTTATATGGGCTATGGTATCCTCTATGCCCTTTAAAGGAGCATCCAGAGTTATTATACCCATAATTTCCTCAGGCTCGTTGTCTTCCTCAACCATTTTTGGTATCGGAAGGGGCATTGCCACCAAAAGGCGTTTTGCTTCCGGACCGAAGGCCTTTTTGGTAAGGGCGTTACCCCTGAATACCTGCTCCAGTTCCTGCTGTTCAAAATTCAGGGCCTCAGCGCCGACGTCGCCTCCGTTTTCAGGCTGAGCCCTGGCAACAACCTTTCCATCGGTATTCAACACTTTGATTTTCATATCGAAGGACTCGGCCAGGGGGGCAACTATACCGGGTATTGTTTCAGGATTGTTGTCTCCCAGAGAATCGTGGATCAGATTTGCCACGGTTTCCGCCTGCTGTTTTATTTCAAACTCCCTCATACCGTAGAAATATTTCTCCACAAGGTAGGAAAGCAGTGCGCCTATTGCTATAAGGGTAATTAGGATGACGACAAGGAAATTGACAAACAGCTTACCAAAGATGCTTTTTGGCCTTAAAACGCTCTTCATTTCGGCCTCACCTCAAATTTATATCCTATGCCCCATACAGTCTGAATGTATTGAAAACGTTCGGTATCCAGTTTCCGCCGCAATCTTTTTACGTGTTCGTCCACCGTGCGGGTACTGCCGGTATAGTCATATCCCCATATGCTGTTTAATATTTCATCCCTGGAAAAAAGCCGTCCCGGATGCTGAACCAGAAGTGCCAGCAGTTCGAATTCCTTGGGAGACAGCTCTATGGTTTTGTCGCCGCAGAGCACACGGTACCCGCTAATGTCAACGGTCAAACCCGAAACGGAAATTACCTTCGCCCTGTTGTATTCTTTGGAACGGCGGATGAGTGCCTGTACACGGGTGGCCAGTTCCCTGGGACTGAAGGGTTTCACGACATAATCATCGGCACCTACCTGCAGGCCCATAATTCTGTCGGCTTCGGACGTTTTGGCGGTGAGCATTATTATCGGAATTCTTCTTTGGGGGCCGCTCCGAATCCGTCGGCATACTTCCCAGCCGTCTAAAACCGGAAGCATAATATCCAGAATAACGACTTCATAATCGCTGCCATTCATCAGGTCCAGGGCGGTTTTGCCGTCAAAGGCTGTGTCAACCCGGAACCCGTCAGCCTTCAGGGCGATTGAAACCATCTCACATATATCCCTGTCGTCATCTACTACCAATGCTTTACCGGTCCATTTCATTCCTGCCACCATCCTAAGTTGGATTTTGTTCTAAATTATCCTTCGCTTATGCCGTGCCCGGCTCCTGCCTTGTCCGGCAAATATTTTTTTGGTAAATAAGGCCACCATGCAGCTTTGACTGATATAGCCTCATAAATGCTGTCCATGATGCCATAGACGGTAAAGTTTGAATTATTCCTTTGCCATGCAGCCATTCTTATTATTCCAAATGTAAGAAGTCCGGACAAAAGGAGCGACATCGTCCGGTCAAAGATTCCCAAAAGACCAAAGACATACAGCGGGACGAAAAAAACAATATAATGGGCTGTAAATATGAACAGCGCCTGTCTTCCCACATTAACCAAGGCTGTCACCGGGAGGCTACCCTTGAGACCCGGGAGATTTAAAACATAAAGCAGCAGCAATACCGCACCAATGCCCGACAGCACAAAGGAAAGGCTCATGTCAATGCGCCGGATTGGCTGCAGGTAGCGGTTTATAAGTAAACCTGCCGACAGCAGGGGTAAACCCCACTTAGCGGTCCAAAACCCCAGGCCTTTATTTTTAAGCCTGTGCCCCAGATAAAACCCCAGTGCGTTAAGCCCTGTTACTGCCAGTAACGGGAAAGACCCCCTGAGAAAAACCGTAAAAAAACACCCGGGCAGCAGACCGACAACTGCATAGTGCCCCGCCATAATAATCAGCCCGCCCGCAAAAATAAATCCAACGGTTTTTGGCAGGCTAAACAACTTTCCCACCAGCACAAAAGCGGCGGCCACCAGGAAAAGAGATACTGCCTGGGCCTGCAGCACGCCCCATGTTTTGGACAGGGCCGCACCAATAAAAAACAGCTGTGAAAACTTTTTTGCGTAAATGGCAATCAGTGTGCCGGAGTCTGCCTGCGGTTTGAGCCGGGATACAATGGAAAGGTAAAGCGCTGCTCCGGATATGGTATAAAAGAAGGGTGTTGCCATATCACCTATGGAATTTACCGCAAACAGACTTATTATATCATGGGACCGGCCTGTATAAAACCAATGCAGCCCGTGGCTGAATACCATCATAATTATTGCAATGCCCCTGATTGCATCAATCGGGACAATACGCTCCCGCTTTCCGGTACAAAGCCCGGTATCTATAAAAATATTTTTGTCTGATGCCGAATTCAGTTTATATGCCATTTCAATCACCCTTAGGGTAACTGTAGCATACAGTTTTAAAACTCAATTCAACAAATTATAAACAAAATGTAAACTTTTGAAAATATACCCGGCCGGATTAAATCACAACTGCTTGTTTTGGGTGGCCAATTCCTTGGGTACCGACTTTATGGGCTTTTTTTCGAGGCTTTTGATACCGTAATAGAACCAGATGCCGGCCAGTAAAGCTGAGAAAAAATCTGCAAAGGGTGTTGCATACAGCAGTCCGTCAATACCCCAGAACTTGGGGAATATGATGAGGGCAGGGATGAGCAGTATCAGTTGTCTGGTTAGGGTTAAAAACATTGCAGATTTGGCTCTGCCTATGGACTGAAAAAAGTTTGCCGCAACAAACTGGAAGCCTACTACCGGCAGGCACATAAACCATGTTACCAGTGCATAGCTTCCGAAATCCACCAATTCCGGCTCGCGGTTAAACAGCGAAATCAACTGCTCCGGAAACAGCCTTATTATGGTAAAACCAAGAACCACAATCACGGTTGCAGACATTATTGCGAGTTTTGTGGCGGTTTTTACCCTGCCGTATTTTCCGGCTCCATAATTATAGCTAATTATTGGCTGGGCCCCCTGTCTTATACCCATAATAGGCATCAAAAGCATGGTGCGCAGGCTGTTTATTATCCCCATACCCGATACGGCAATATCTCCGCCGTAAAAAAGCAGGCTTTTATTAAGGATTGCATTTAGTAGGCTGTTGGCAAGATGTATCAAAAATCCCGGTAGCCCCAGAAAGGTTATCCGTGTTACTATATTCGTTTTCAGTTTCATGTATTTTAATCGGAGTTTGTTTTTGCTGCGCCTTCCAACGAAGTAGGAAACCACCCACAGGGTTGAAAGCGATTGCGCCAGGACGGTTGCCAGTGCCGCCCCCGCCATGCCCATTCTCAGCACGTAGATAAATATAGGGTCTAACAGTATGTTTGTACCGGCACCCAAAAACATGGTAAACATAGCTATCCTGGGGCTGCCGTCGGCCCGTATAAAGTTGTTCATACCCATGCTGACAAGCTGAAAGACTGCTCCGAAGAAGATTATTCTCATGTATTCCACCGAATACGGCAGTACGGCGGGGCTGGCACCGAATAGGGACAGTATTGGCCTTAAAAATATCTGTCCCAAAATCATGAATGAAAGCCCCGAGATTATAAGCATTACAAAGGCGTTCCCCAGGGCGTTCCGGGCTTCCTGTTCCTTTTTTTCTCCAAGCTTTAGCGAAAAAAGGGTTGCTCCGCCAATTCCGAACAGATTGCCCATAGACATAAGTATTATCATGATGGGAAAACATATGGTAATACCGGCCAGGCCGTAGGACCCCAAATCCGGGCTATTGCCTATAAAAATTCTGTCAACTACGTTGTACAGGGAATTTACCACCATGCCCACAATGGCGGGCACAGAAAACTCAACCAATAGTTTTGATACCCTCTCTATGCCCAGCGGGTTTTCATATTCCATGTCATAGTTCCTCCAGTGTATTTTTCAAATTTGTCCGTTCCACCTTGTCAACTTTGTTTTTAACTTTTGGCTTGCGTATTTGGATTTTCTATATATTCCATGAGAGTTTTGTTGCCGGCCTTAAATGCCTCCACTTTTTTATCAAAAAATATTTTTGCGGTGGCTATTGTTGGTGATGCCAGAAGCATTCCAATAATCCCAAAGCACCTGCCGCCTATGATTAGAGCAAGTATGATGAAAAATGGTCTTACTCCAACCCTGTATCCTACCAATTTTGGGTCCAAATACCAGGCATCTAACTGTTGAAGTGCAAACAGGAATATAAGTATTGTAACTGACATGGCAGGGGATATTGAAAGACCTATAAACGCTCCTACAACCTGGCCCACCAGCGGCCCTATATAGGGTATCATATTGGTTATACCTACGAATAAGGCTATCAGCCTGGGATAGGGAGCTTTGATTATCATTAACCCCACAAAAGCGATAAACCCGATTATCGAAGAATCTACGGCTTTTATTCCTATATAACGGCCAATCATTTTGTTGTATATTTTCATCCATTCTATGAGTTTGTGACCCCTTTCCCCTTTGAGGGTCATGAATATTAGGATTTTAGTGCCCTTAATCAGCCTCTCCTTGTCAAGAAGAACATATATTGAAATCAAAAGACCCAGGATAATCTTCACCAGATTTGTAGTTGCAAGGAATATCGAGGATATGGATCCCTGCAGGAACCTTGCAATTGCGATACCGGAACTTGCTGATAATTGTGAAAGGTAATCCAACACCCCTACATCCCTTAATACGTTGTAAAGGTTTTCATTCATCAACGTACTGTTAATCCACCCTTGAACTATTTGCATATACTTGGGTATTTCAGATGTTATGGAGATTATGCTTTTTATGATACTTGGCATAAAAAATACAAGAATCAATACTATTAAGCCGATCATAATCAGATAGGTTGATGCTATGGATAATCCTCTGCCAAACTTGAGTTTTTTCTCAAAGGTTTTCATTACCGGATTTAAGCAGTAGGCTATTATCAAAGAGTATATGAATGGCGACATAATAGAAATAAGGTTTCCCACCATTGCAAAGAAAACCTCATAATTATCTATTAGGATATATCCTCCCGTTATAACCAGCAGTAGTATTATTATATCCTTGTATTTAATATCTTTGTTGAATAGCATTTTGTATGCGCTCCTTTTTATATACAATGACCATTATATCAGCATTTTTCAAATATAGAAAGTAGAACTTTTCAACTGCAACCCTGGTGAAGGATAACATATTTGAAACCGATGGTATCAGTGCTCCGTTTGTTCTGGGATTATTAAGGCCAAGGATTTTTGTTCCAACTGGAATAGGTCAAAGGGAACTGGATTATGTGTTGCGGACTTATAAGCCCACTGGTCTTTAGCGAGAACGGTATAAAGTCCCGAATCAGAAATGTGCTTAGGTATAAGAAGCCTGCGTTTTGGATGATAACTGCTGCGGTTGTTTTGGTGGCTGCAGTGGCGGTAGGGCTTACGGCCGATCCCGTTGACAGAGACAATTTTCCACCGGAGACAGGTAAATCCTATGATGGGAACCCCAACAGCTCCAGCTTGGGCCCCGGCAGAGCACAGTCGATGAGACCCTGCCGCCGCAGGAGTGGTTTGAACAGCTTACAATTGACGAGGAAACAACCGGGACGGAGTCAGTTTGAGAATGCATTCGGGCAGCGAAACTCCGCTTACCTAAATATAGAAACAAACCCGGCACATATGGTATGTGCCGGGAGCCTCATTTCTTATCAAAGGTTATTTTATGCTGTACTCCTCAAGTGTGGATGTAACGGTCATGCCTTCGGACAGGAATTCCCTCTTCACAAGGCCTATCCCTTCCTTGTAGTATTCATACATAACAGAGTGCTCGGTAGTGATTTCAATTTTTATGCAGCCCTCGAATTCCCCGGCCGCTGTATCCACCACCACGTCGGTTTCGATTATTTGTCTGTCTCCGTTTGAAGTCTCCCATTCTGTACCCACTTCAAGGGGTGCCTTGAGAAGTACCAGGTCGTCGTTGGGTTCCTCGCCAAGGAGATTGTTCCCGGCGTATTCCTCTCCCCGGAAGAAGGTGCGCACTATCTGGTCTTCTTCAAAGTGTAATACCGATGCGCTAACGGTACCGCCGTTGTCCTCCGAAATCTGGGCCCTGTCGCCGTCTGCAAACAGCACCTCGCGGCTGAACGAAGCGTACTCGTTTCCCTCACCCAGGTACTTCCAGGTGCTCCCCTCGGTCAGCGGGAAATAGTCCTTGAGGCTTAACTCATCGGGTTCTTCCTGAACGTCCTCATCTTCAACTTTCTCGGCTTCGGTTACTATTATTACCATTCGCAGGTCATTGTCCCATTCAACGTGTGCGCTCAGGGTCTCGCTCACAAACCGTGCCGGGATAAATGTTCGGTCATCTACAAGCTTCGCAGCAACGTCCAGCTCCAACGTCTCCTCAACGGGCGTTCCGTCCACGGTTCTTACCACCTTAGCAGCAGCTTCACCTATTACCAGTTCTATGTTTATATCCTCGGTAAAAACACTGACGGTGCTTGTTTCCCCGTCCCATTCAACGTCGGCTCCCAGTCCCTCCATTACACCGCGAAGGGGTATCAGAACGCGGTCGTTTTCGATAAAGGGTTCTGCATCGAAGGAGATCATCCGGCCGTCAAGCCTTACCCCAACGCTTAAGTCCTCGCTAATCACGTTGGTTTCCTCTGCTTCTCCGGCATCAACTTCCACATCCGGCTCTTCACCGGTGACAAACGGCAGCGTAACCGCCTGCCGGCCCTCAACCACCTTTACCATATCACTGCCGAATATTTCATAGAGGTGGCCCGCGTACTCTTCGCTGTAGGGAGTGATTCCTATTTCAATAAACCCGTCCCGGGGCCCGGTATGGGTAACGCCGAAACCTTCAAGCCTGATTTCGTCGGCGCGGTCATCAAACACATACCTGTCAATCTCTCTGTGCTTATGGTAGAGTTCCTCACTTGGGTAGCCCGACCGCCATTCTTCAATTACCCTATCCTCCGGGATCAGGTCCGAAACCGGTGTATCCAGGCCGATATCCATCGGCTGCTGTCTCGGATGCGACGGGGATACACCTTCCTCCGAAGCGGCCAGGACCGCACCCGGCGATAATAATGCCAAACCCAAGACCAAAATAAAGAATTTGAAAAGCTTTGCACTGGTCATTTACAACTCCTCCTTTTACAAATAATGAATTTACAATGCTGCTGCTGATTGTTCCAATTGCACAGCTTATACTTGTTTGACCAATCGGGCGCCGGGTTTGTTCCGTCAAGCATATCGAAGAAAAATGTTGGAAAAATCAACCGGTATGTTTATACTGGGAAAAAGACAAAAAACTTGGTATTAATAAATAATTTAACGGAAGGGGAGAATAAAAAATTGAAGGGTCAGGTTCACATAAGGAGCTACAGAAAAGAAGATATAAACTATATAATAGACAGGCATCGCGGCAAAGGGCTGGGACACCGGCTTATGAAAACAGTAATGGACTTTTGCACAGGAAAGGGGTACAGACATATATTTCTTTGGACTGTGGACACACTGGAGGCTGCACGCCATCTCTACGAGGTATACGGATTTACACTAACTGAAACAAAGGAAAACAGTACGTGGACAGATGATATAATAAAGGAGGAACGCTGGGACTTGTCACTGTAACAGTCCATTTTTGAATGGAGCCGAAATACATATGGAAATACTATAATAGCCTTACCGAAGAAGGCCCCGTCTGAGAAGGAACAAAAAAATGAGGTAGAGGATATGTATAAACCGGGCTATTTGGGACTTTTAAAAAACGGTGAACTGGAAAACAGGGTTATAAGATTTAAATCCATGCTGGAGAGCTGTGTGCTGTGCCCCCATCAATGCCGGGTAAACAGGACAAAGGGCGAGAGGGGTTACTGCAAAACCCTGGATAAAGCGGTTGTATCGGGAGCACAGGTGCATTTTGGGGAAGAAAGGGAACTGGTGGGCAAATACGGATCGGGTACGATATTCTTTTCGCACTGCAACCTTGCGTGTGTGTTCTGCCAGAACTACCAGATAAGCCAGTGCGGCGCCGGACGGGAAGTTACCGCCGCTGAACTGGCGGATATGATGATAAATCTGCAGAACAAAAAATGCCATAACATAAATCTTGTCTCGCCGGGACATATCGTTCCGCAGATTGTCGAGGCGGTATTTCTGGCTGCCGGGAATGGTCTGACCATTCCGGTTGTATATAATACCAACGGGTATGACTTGACCGATACCCTGGTTTTATTGGAAGGCATAGTGGACATATATATGCCTGATATTAAGTTCGCAGACGATTTGACCGCCCAGAAGTACCTGGGGGTAAAAAAATATTACTCTACTGCCGGAAATGCGGTGAAGGAGATGCACAGGCAGGTAGGGGATTTGAAAACCGATGAACTGAATACTGCATATCGCGGTCTGCTGGTTCGCCATTTGGTCATGCCCGGAAATATTGCCGGAACCGAAAAAATTATGAGGTTTATCGCCGGGGAAATATCAAAGGAAACCTATGTTAACATTATGGCCCAGTACTATCCCGCCCACAGGGCATACGGGTTTGAAAAACTGAAAAGAAAAATAACAAAGCGTGAATTTTCCCGGGCTGTACAGGCGGCTGCAGAGGCGGGGTTAAATAATATAAGGGCCTTTGACTGAAATCAGTCCTT
>CAZGUG010000029.1:0-1462 GCA_964529035.1 uncultured Clostridium sp. | reverse complement strand
GCGTTTATTCCCGTTTCCAAATCATTGAGGCAGCTTATGAACTGGTCCGTGAAAAGGGGTGGGACGCAGTTTCCACAAGGGCTATCGCAAAACAGCTTGGCTCGTCCACAATGCCGATATATTCCCATGTGAAGTCGGTTGAAGAACTGGAGAAGGAACTGCATAAAAAGGCCCGCAGTCTCCTTAGGCATTACCAGCAAAAAGAATATACCAGGCATACTCTGCTGAACCTGGCGTTCGGGTACGTGACCTTCGCCAGGGACGAAAAAAACCTGTTTAGGTTTCTCTATCTGGACAGGCCGGATAAGGTTGACCTGGAGGATATTTCAACTATGAAGAAATGGTTTTTTGAAGAATTCGGAGAACGGGGCGATGAGGCAGTGGCGCTTCTAAAATTAGGTACTGCCGGGCAGGAAGATTTATTAAGGTATACCTGGATTTTTACCCACGGTCTTGCGGTGATGGTTAACTCGGGTGTTTTGGGCAGGTATACAGACCGGGTTATTCTTGAGCTGCTGAGAAACGCTGGGGAGGCATTCTATATGTGGAGTGTGGAAAAGGGAGGGGAAGGTTTTGAAAGCGAAAAGTAAATTCCGGGGATACGCAGGACGTTTCGTCCTTTTGTACACAATGGTTTATATTGTTACTGCCACGGTGTTTGTAGCAATACAGGATGTACTTCCGGAGGCTTGGCGTATTGCGCTTGATTTTTTCAAACCCTATCGGGCTTTTGACCTGTTGACAGTATTAGCCCAGGGGTTGCGTGCAGGAGTTATGGCACTGGTGCTTTACCCGTTTTACAGGATTATCGTCAGGGACAAAGACGGCCTGATTGTATTGTTTGGTGCATTATGGGGTCTTGCCATTCTGGGAAGTCTTGAACCCCCTCCCGGTACAATTGAAGGCATGATATATACCGAAACCACAGCCGTCGAGCATCTTCTGGTACTGGCTGCGGGGGCGGTCCAGGTGATGGTGTTCTGCCGGGTGTTCCTTAAATGGGAAAACCGCAGCAGCGCCGGTAAAAGGGGTGAAATACATGAATAGAAAACTTGCAGGTTATACCTCAAGATTCATACTTGTCCATGCAGTGGTATACTGGATTATTGGAGGGTTATTCTATCAGATTTCCGGGTATGAAGAAGCCCTGGATACAATGGAGGTTTTTGAACTTTACCGTCCACTGGAAAACATTGTAATGGTTGCGGCAGTGTTTTTCGGGCAGATAATCCGTGGTGCGGTTCTGGCACTTCTGGTATATCCATTCCACCGTGTGTTTATTGAGAAAAGGCACGGCTGGCTGCTGCTGTTCGGGCTGTTGTTCGGTCTGATGGTGCTGGGCTCACCGGTCTTTATAAGAGAATTTCTGGCCTCTGCGGCGGAGATTGATACTATTGCCGGATTTATTGAATCCTGCAAAATAGGAGTGCCCGAAATTATAGCCCAGACCCTGGTTTTCTCT
>CAZGUG010000028.1:15944-26137 GCA_964529035.1 uncultured Clostridium sp. | reverse complement strand
TTTAAGTGCGGCTTGGTTCTCTCAAATTTTGCCTTTCCCATATTCCTTTTCTCCTCCTTCATGGTTTTATCCAGGAAACCGCTCCTGGCGTTCCATAATAAAATATATATGGAGCCCACGGCCGGACTTGAACCGGTGACCTCCGCCTTACCAAGGCGACGCTCTACCTGCTGAGCTACGTGGGCAAAAAAACACAGACAAAATTTCGCTTATACCGCGTCTGCCAATTTATCATTCTACTATATGATACCCTGGGGTGTCAAGTAATATTATTATTACATATTCTGGGCTAGTCTCTGCTGTTAAGGTACCTTTCCAGCTTCCTTTTAACTCTCTGCAGCGCATTGTCTATAGACTTCACATGTCGGTCCAAATCGCAGGCAATTTCCTGGTATGACTTGCCCTGTAGATAAAACATAAGCACTTCCCATTCCAGGTCGCTTAGTATTTCGCCAATCTTGCTTTCGATGTTTACAAATTCTTCCCTGCTTATTATCAGCTCTTCGGGGTCGGTTATACGTGTACCCGAGAGTATATCCAATAGAGTTCTGTCGGATTCTTCGTCGTACAGCGGCTTGTTCAGGGACACGTATGAATTGAGCGGTATATGCTTTTGTCTGGTGGCAGTCTTTATCGCCGTTATTATCTGTCGTGTAATACACAACTCCGCAAAGGCCCGAAAAGACGAAAGCTTGTCCTGCCTGAAATCCCTGATGGCTTTATAAAGGCCTATCATCCCTTCCTGGACTATATCTTCACGGTCAGCGCCTATCAAAAAATATGACCGGGCCTTGGCTCGTACAAAATTTTTGTACTTGTTTATCAGATACTCGGCAGCTTTGCAGTTCCCTTCCTTTGCCTGCTGCACTATTTCCTCATCCATCATCATCTCGTAATGCTTATATGCAAAATCTTCATGAGCTTTCGCTTCCACAGGCACCGCCTCCAGCAAAGGTATTTATCAGCATCCAAGCCATACAAATATTATATTTAAGTATTTTTTATTAGTCAAGCCGACTAGGGAGCTTTTCGCCATTTTTGAAGCTTGCGTACGGTTTCGGGAGATAAACTGCCGTCAACCGTGTTAATGTTTCCTTTTTTTGTTTCAATAAATTTACGCTTCATGTCCTTATCGCATCCTTCTATAATCCCCCTTAATTCATTCGCCGATATGCGCACCCCGCCCAGGGCCAGTATTACCCGCTGCTGGGTCCAGTCGGAAGTTGCCACCCTCACCAGCGCCTTTTTTGCCAGCACGGCAACGCACTTTTCTATATAGCTGTCGGCGGTCTCCTGTTCCTTGGTGTACACCACCTTGACACCGTTAAGGTTTATCGAACTTCCCGGGTTGTCCTTGACCAGGTGGCCGTCAAACACAACAGTAACTTCAATGCCCCTGTATGCCCTGTAGCCGGCCATTATCTCCACAAGCTTGTCCCGGGCGGATTCAATGCTGTCCCTGCACAGTTCCCTGAGCACAGGCCAGTCATTAATTATATTATACCCGTCAACTATCAAATACTCACGCATCCCGGTTCTAATACCGCCATCCATCAATTATCCAAACTCCCTCTGCCTTAACGCTTCGTATAACAGGACGCCCGCAGCAACCGACACATTCAGTGACGAAATGCTTCCCTTCATGGGTATACTGACCAAAAAATCGCATTTTTCCTTAACCAGGCGGCCGATGCCCCTGCCTTCGCTTCCGAACACCAGCGCAAGGGGACCCTTAAGGTCGGTCTGGTACATTACTTCCCCGTCCATATCCGCACCGGCTATCCAAAAACCCCGGTCCTTCATTTCTTCCAGCGCACGCACCGTATTGGCCACCCTGAGCACCGGCAGGTATTCGGCTGCCCCGGCAGAAGATTTGACTGCCACAGGGGTTACTCCCGCCGCATTCCGTTTTGGTATTACTATGCCGTGGACTCCGCAGCAGTACGAGGTCCTTATGACGGCCCCCAGGTTATGGGGATCGTTGACCCTGTCCAGAACCACCACAAAGGGGTCCTCTTTTTTACCCCGTGCCCTTTCAATGATGGTATCCAGCCCGTCGGCATAACGGAACTTGTCAACAAGGGCTATAATGCCCTGGTGGGCCTTGGTTCGGGACAGTCTGTCCAGATAACCCCTGTCAACACGCTCGATCTGAATGCCCGATTCTTCAGCCTGTTTTATTATCCTTTCGGCAGAACCATCCAGCCCCTTTGCCGCCAGAAGTTTCTTTGCTTTCCTTCCCGCTTCAAGCATTTCGGCAACGGGGTTCCTTCCCTCCACCAGGTCGTATTCCTTTCGGTAACCTGTTTTATCCACCGTTTCAATTCCTCCGAGCACATCTTTTTAGTCACCCTATATACTGCCAAACCTATCCCGCACCATCCCTGCCTTACCGCAGGTCATACTGCCTTCGGGGCAGGGTCCGGTCAAACATGAGGGCCCTGCATTCTTAAACAGTATGGGCGCCACTTCTTTTACTTGCCTTAACATTTCCTCCGCCAGCTCCCTTATCTCCCACTGGGCCCTGCTGCAGCATCGCAGCCGGAAAAAATTATAGAGCGACCTGGCGTTCATGGTAAATATAATCTTGGTCTCACAGGCATTGGGAAACACATACCTTGCATCTTCTATGGCCATTTTTTCCGCTTCCCGCCCGGCGGTTTTTTCGTCTTTTTGTTCCTCGCTTATAAGCCTTTCATAATGCCGTTTATACAGCAGCTCAACCAGTTGGTTATAATATCCCTGGCCTTCCTCCATGGCCTTTTCGAACAGCCCTTTGGCCTCGGGGCTGTCTTCAATATGGTGGGGTATTACGTATTCAAACTGGTCCAGCCTGACGTATCTCTGGGACTGCTGCGAATAGCTTGCTATCCTATGTCTTACAAGCTGGTGGGTAAGCACCCTGCTTACACCCTCCACCGCGAAGGTAAACACGGCATGCTCAATGGGCGACTGGTGTCCCATGTCAATCAGAAGTTTCAGAAACCTGTCAACCTTTTCCTGCGACAGCCCTTCCAGTATATTCTCCGCTCCTACCCGTGAATAGCAGAGCCGTGCAGCGGCCGAAACCAGCTTGTCCGGTTCCGGTGTATGCCCGATCAGTTTAACCCGTGGTTTAGACATTTTGTCCTCGACCCCCTAATAATGTTGTTAGCCGTTATCGGTAAAACTCCCGTAGGATTTATCCAATATATAAATCAGCCTTTGTATGTCTCCCTTAATAAACAGGTAACCCAAAAGGGTTTCAAACCCGGTTGCGTACCGGTACTGGGTTATATCCGCATTTTTGGGAGAAGTACCCGACTTTGCATTCCTGCCCCTCCTGACCACAGCCTGTTCATCCTTTTCAAGCTCTTCCCATATTCCGTGTATTATATCGCTCTGGGAAGAGGCCCTGACATAACCCACCGTCAGCCGGTGCAGCTTTTCGGGGGGCAGCCTGTAGTTCTCTATTAAAACCCTGTTCCTTATATACAGCTCGTAACATGCGTCTCCGATATATGCCAGAACCAGCGGAGAAAGGGTCCTGTGGTCTGCTTTGCTGTTTTTATCCGAAAGCCCCTTGAGATACCGTTCCATATTATATGCCAGCTCCTTACCGGACTATTCTTTTCCATTTTGCTCCCTGGGGGGTATCCTCAATGATAATCCCCCTTACCCTTAAGTCGTCCCTTATTTTGTCCGCAAGGGCCCAGTCCTTCTGCTTCCTTGCCTCTTCCCGCCGGGCCACAAGCTGTTCTATTATCTTGTCCGGCCCCTGTTCTTCCTTGGACATTATCCCCAAAACGCCGGTAAGCTCCTTTATTAGCTCAAGGGCCCTCTTTGCGAAGGCTGCGGAGACATCTCCCTTGACAAAGGTGTTTATATCCCGGACCAGCTCAAAAATCGCCGCAACTGCATCCGCCGTGTTAAGGTCGTCTTCCATGGCCTCCTCGAATTTTTTCCTGTATGCTTCCAGCCCCTTTGCCTTTTCCTCTTCCCGGCTGTTCATCTGCTGTCTTTGGGCGTTTTTCTCAAGATGCTCCAGGTCGCCTTTGGCATTATACAGCCTTTCAAGGCCGTTCTTTGCCTGGTTCAGCATCTCACGGCTGAAATTCACCGGATTCCTGTAATGGGCGGACAGCATGAAGAACCGGATTATTTCCAGGTCATAGTCTCTGCTTATATCCCTTATTGTAAAGAAATTGCCCAGAGACTTTGACATTTTTTCATTTTCAATATTAATGAACCCGTTATGCAGCCAGTATCGGGCAAAGATCCTGCCCGATGCTCCCTCCGACTGGGCTATCTCGTTTTCGTGATGCGGGAAAATCAGGTCCTGACCCCCCGCATGGATGTCGATTGTTTCACCGAGATATTTTGTCGACATGGCGGAGCATTCGATATGCCATCCCGGCCTTCCCTTTCCCCACGGGCTGTCCCATGCCGGCTCTCCCGGTTTTTGTTTCTTCCAAAGTGCAAAGTCCGCCGGATTTCTCTTGGTTTTGTCAACCTCCACCCTTGCACCGGCATTAAGGTCTTCAAGGTTTTGTCCCGACAGTTTGCCGTATCCGGAGAATTTCCGGGTATCAAAGTATATTCCGTCGGCTGCGGCATAGGCCAGCCCTTTGTCCTCCAGCCTTTTTATCAAATATATTATTTCTTCTATATGCTCTGTAGCCCTGGGATGAAAGGTGGCCCTTTTAACACCCAGTTTATCGGCATCGGCAAAGTATTCCTTGATAAATCTCTCGGAAACCTCATCCATGGTGCTATTTTCTTCCAGGGCCCTGTTTATTATCTTGTCATCCACATCGGTAAAATTCTGCACATAGGTTACCCGGTAGCCCTTGTATTCCAGGTACCTGCGCAGAACGTCAAATACGATAAAGGGACGCGCATTGCCTACATGAAAAAAGTCGTAAACGGTTGGCCCGCAGACGTATATACCCACCCTGCCCTCTTTAAGGGGTACGAATTCTTCCTTTTTTCTGGTCAGCGTATTGTACAGTTTCACGCCTCTCACTCCTTTCAACCGACATAATTGTCCAAAACATGCTTTATCCTGCTTATCAGCTTATCCCTGCCCAGCAGCAAAAGGGTTTTGTTCAGGTCAGGGCCGTGACACTGTCCGGTAACGGCAGCCCTTATGGGCATAAACAAGTTCTTGCCCTTTATACCGGTTTCCTTCTGCAGCACCTTGAATATGCCCGAGCAAAATTCCTCATCAATCCGCCCGGCCGTTCGAATCTTTGACCTGAAAAGCTCCAGCAGACGCGGCACCTGCTCTCCCTTTAAAACCTGCAGTGCATCGTCATCTTCAAAGGTTGGCAAGTCGTCAAAAAATATCTTTGCCATGCCTGTAATATCCGATACTTTCACCAGCCTGTCCTGTACTATCTCCACCATAGTTTTTATCCAGTTTTCCTTCTCCTTCGCCTGCTGCGGGGTAATCAGCCCATCTCTTATTAGATGCGGCACCGCCAGTTCTGTTATTCTTCCCGGGCCGGCTTCCCTTATATAATGCGCGTTTATCCAGTTAAGCTTATCTATATCAAAGACGGGGTTTGCCCTGGTTACCCTGTCCAGCCTGAACTGCCTTATAATCTCATCCCTTGTTAAAAGCTCCCTGTCCCCCTCCGGCGACCAGCTTAAAAGCACCAGATAGTTGAACATCGCTTCGGGCAGGTACCCGTCTTGCCGGTACTGTCCTATATATGTGTTCCCGTGCCTTTTGCTCAGCTTTGTCCTATCGGGACCAAGTATCAGGGGCGCATGGGCAAAAATTGGTTTATCCCATCCGAAGGCGTCGTATATAAGTATTTGCTTTGGCGTATTGGTCAGGTGATCCTCCCCCCGTATAACATGGGTGATATCCATAAGGTGGTCGTCTATTACTGCGGAAAAGTTATAGGTTGGAGTCCCGTCGGATTTCCTTATTACCATATCCCCTCCCAGGGTATCGGAATCGATTTCTATTCTGCCCTTGACCACATCATCGAATACAACTGTCCTGCCCGGCTCTATTTTGAACCTTATGGTGGCCGGCCTTCCTTCTTCCAGGTGTTTTCTGGCCTGCTCACCGGTGAGCCTGCGGCAGCGTCCCGAGTACCTGGGAGAACTTGCTTCGCACGCGGTCTTTTTTTTGTCCCGTTCGAGTTCCTCGGGGGTACAAAAACAGTAATAGGCCTTGCCCTGGTCTATTAACCTTTTATAGTATTCGTTGTAAATCTCCAGCCTCTCGCTTTGGCGGTAGGGGCTGTATCTTCCGCCCTTTTCGGGCCCTTCATCCCATTCTATTCCCAGCCAGCCGAGTTCTTCATATATGAGCTTTTCGTTTTCCACAGACGACCTCTGCAGATCGGTATCCTCTATCCTCAGTACCATTGTATTCTTATCTGCACCGCTTTTTACAAACAAATAATTAAAAAGGGCCGTTCTCATGTTGCCCATATGTATTGGTCCGGTGGGACTTGGAGCAAACCTTGCTCTTGCCATTTATCATTACCTCCTTAATTATGCTAATTATATCACCCGGCTTTGTATATCTTCAACCTCTGCACCGTTATATATCCAGCATAACAACCGCCTGGGCGGCTATTCCCTCCTGTCTTCCCGCAAAGCCCATACCCTCGGTGGTGGTAGCTTTCACGCTTATCCGGCTGGTGTTAATTTCAAGCTTTGCAGCGATGTTTTCTTCCATCCGGGATATATAGGGTCTTAGTTTGGGCTTTTCTGCAATTATTATGCTGTCTATGTTACATATTGTATACCCGGTGGCTTTCAATTTCCCGGCAACAGTGCCGAGCAGAACAAGGCTGCTTATACCGGAGTATTTTTTTTCGGTATCCGGGAAAGAAAGGCCTATATCCCCCATGGCGGCAGCGCCAAGCAGTGCATCCATTACGGCATGGACCAGCACATCGGCATCCGAATGCCCTTCCAGTCCCATGGGATATTCAATATCCACCCCTCCCAGTATCAGCGGCCTGCCCTCTGTTAGCCTGTGGGCATCGTATCCTATACCAATTCTATTCACCGGTACTCCCCCCTTCCATCATAACCGCGGCCAAAAGCAGGTCCTGCGGAGTGGTTATTTTTATGTTTCTATTCCTGCCCCGGTATAGTCCGACCCTGTATCCGTAATGCTCAAGCAGTGCCAGGTCATCGGTAACCGCTAATCCTTCCCCGGCGGCCCTCCTGTGGACTTCTTTAATTACCCGGCTCACAAAACACTGGGGGGTCTGTACCGCTCTCAGGCTTTCCCTGTCAAGGGTTTTTTCCACCGCTCCGTCGGGTCCCACCACCTTCACCGTATCGCTTAAAGGCACGGCACAGGCGGTCCCGTCCAGATTTTGTTCCAGAAGCAGCCTGATACCTTTCCTTATAAGGCTGCAGTCAACAAAGGGCCGGGCACCGTCGTGTACCAGCACTATACCATCGGCTGCGGCCTGCAGCCCCAATGCAACCGACTGCTGGCGGGTTTGCCCGCCGGCCAGTATTTTTTCAACCTTTGTCATACCGAATTTCCTTACTATTTTTTCACTACAGTATTCAATATCCCCGCGGGCGGCAGCCACAACAATCCTGTCTACGGCTTCGCACTCCTGAAAGGCCGCAAGGGTATGGGCGAGGACCGGCTTATCCTTCAGCATAAGGAACTGTTTGTTTATACGGCTTTTCATCCTGCTGCCCTTACCCGCCGCAACGACTACCGCCGTGACTTCAAAACCGTGGTACATAATACCATCACCCCTGAAATGTACAATTCTTCATGCTGCCTAACAATCCCTCTTGCAAAACTGAAAAAACCCGGCCCATTGGGCCGGGTTTTTATACCGCCTTGTTGTCCAGCGCATTCTTCGGTTTTGCAAATATCATCCTGCCTGCGGCAGTCTGAAGCACACTGGTAACCATTACTCCTATCGATTCGCCAATGTGTTTTTTGCCTCCATCCACTACAATCATGGTACCGTCGTCCAGATACGCCACACCCTGTCCGGATTCCTTTCCGTCCTTGATTACCTGCACCACCATTTCCTCGCCCGGCAACACCACCGGCTTGACCGCATTTGCCAGCTCGTTGATATTCAGCACAGGAACCCCCTGAAACTCCGCAACCTTGTTCAGGTTAAAATCGTTGGTGACTACTTTTCCCTTCATAATCTGTGCAAGCTTAAGAAGTTTTGTATCCACCTCTGCTATGTCTTCAAAGGGTTTGTCATATATCTTAACAGGGATATCAAGTTCCTTTTGTATCTTGTTCAAAATATCCAGGCCCCTTCTACCCCTGTTGCGTTTTAAGGTGTCGGAAGAATCGGCTATATGCCTCAACTCCTCCAAAACAAATCCGGGTATTATCAGAGGGCCTTCAACAAATCCGGTTTTACAGATATCTGCAATTCTTCCGTCTATTATAACGCTTGTATCGAGTATCTTTGGCCTCACAGTTCCCTCTGCTCTGTAATTCTTGTCCTTAATACCCAATTTTTTCAGGGAATGGACTATGCTGCCCAGGTCATCCCTTTTTCTGGTGGCGATTTTAATCCCGAGATATCCCAGGATTATATTGGCCAACACCATAACTATGCTGCCCAGCCAAGGGATGGGTATAATTGCAAGGGGCCTTATAAAAAGGTTTGCTATTATTAACCCGAGTATAAGTCCCACCGAGCCCAACAATATATCGTTTGTAGGAATATTTTGCAGAGTATTCTCAATTATTCCGGTTGCCTTCCAACCCAACTTAATAAGCCATGGAGATATCAGGAAAAATATCAAACCGAACAGTAGTGCACCGATCACGTAATATACAATCCTAAGGGTTCCATCAATCAGTATCCCAAAAATCTCGTTAACCGCCAGCACATCACCAAGCACATAAACCAGCTGATAGCCGATAACCAGACCTGCCGTAGTCAACAATCCCCTAATTAGATTTTTTACCATTAACTTATAATCACCTCCTTCTTTGATTATTACCAATATATATATATTTTATAACCCATTACAGGCCCTCTGCAATATAAAACAAAAAAAGTCTTAAAATAATATTCGGATTTAATTAAAAAAATCAGCGCCCCATAGAGACGCCTTAATTTACAATCCCTTCTATCATGCTTTCAATCTCCGCTTCGTCCATATTGTTCACAAGAACCAGTTCGCTTACCAGGATTTGTTTGGCGTTGTTCAGCATTTTCCTTTCCCCGGTGGACAGTCCTTTTTCCTTATCCCGAAGCATAAGGTTCCGGACCACGTCCGCCACCTCAAGAATATCTCCGCTCTTTATCTTTTCCATGTTAATACGGTATCTCCGGTTCCAGTTGTTAGGCATTGCTGTTTTATGCCCTCCCAAAACCTCAACCACCGAATTGACCTGCTCCTTGTTGATAATCTCCCTGAGACCAATATCGTTAACGTTTTCAAGCGGTATCATAACCTTCATGTTCCCAATGGGCATTCTCATTATATAGTATTTCTGCTTGTTGCCCAGGATTTCTTTTTCTTCGATAGATTCGATAATCCCTGCTCCGTGCATCGGATATACTACTTTGTCTCCTATATTGAACATGTATATACCTCCATCACAACCCAGTACTTAATATAATTTTACTATACAAACACTTTATTGTCAATGAAACAAATATTTTAACACATAAGGCTTGTATGTGTCAACACCATGCTGAAACAAATACACAAATCCTCGTTAAAGAGACGGATATTCTGCCGCCGTCGGGGCGCATCCCGCCGCGGCAGTAAAATACGTTGCAAACAACCATTTTTATATTTATAATATAATTAACCGTAAAATTCCAAGGGAGTGATGAAATGAAAGATACGATACTTGATGAGTTTCAAAGCTCTGTACCGCAATTGCTGGTTAGACATAAAAGCGTACTTGATGTTTTAACCAAGTACCAGGAATCCAACGTCAGAGTAAGCCGTGCCATTGCAAAGGCGGTAACCAGTTGTGGTTGTATTCAGATAGAAGCCCAGAAACAGAAAACTCCCCGTGACACGTCACTTAAGGAGCTATCGCTTTTTTTAGATACCCATATAAGGGGAGAGCTGTGTGAAAACTGCAGGGAAGTGATTGAAACCGAATTGGGTGCCAATATGTTCTACATTGCGGCGATATGCGATTTAATGGATACCGACTTCCACAGCGTAATGTTAAAGGAGTATAAAAAAATAAAAACCCTTGGAGTTTATAA
>CAZGUG010000028.1:0-15844 GCA_964529035.1 uncultured Clostridium sp. | reverse complement strand
TATTCTGTCATTAACCACCTGTTCCTTGATTCTCCTTAGTCCTTCGTATACCGCACGGGCCCTTGCTTCTCCTATGCCTTCCACTTCGTCAAGCCGGTAGGGCGAAGCCTTGATGATATCGCCGAATCCTTTGAATTCTTTAACCAGGTTTTCTATGATCGGTGCCGGCAGCCTCGGGATTTTGTTCAGCAGCCTGTACCCCCTGGGATATACCGGCGTCTGTAACGGTTCCATATCGCCACCATAACCAAGCATACCGCCTATCCGGGCCGCATTCATAATCTCTTCCGGCGAAAGTTCCCTTATATTTTTTTCAATGCCCCGGTAACTGATACCCCGGTTTTCGAGGCAGTAATCCATAATAATATGGGCTTTGTCCTTTGCCACATCGGTAACAAGCTCTTCCAACTGCAGTTCGATAAGCCTTCCCTCGGTTCCGAGTTCAATAAGGTATTCTTCCACCTCCGCTGCAATCCTCATAACCATTTCGGATTTCTGTATAACAGCAATAACGTCGGCCAGGGTTGTCATATTCTCATATTCGAGGGCCGTAAGGCCCGCTTTGGCCCTGTCCAGCACTGCCTTGTATTTCTCGAGGGTCTGGGTAGCCTGGTTCGCCTTTGATATGAGCGAAGCGGAATCCCTTACCACGTATTTTGAATTTCCGCGATACAGGGTTATAACGTTTCTTCTCTGGGATATGGATATGACCGTGCAACCGGTCTGCCGTGCAACCCTCTCGGCGGTACGGTGCCTTATACCGGTTTCGTCTGAAAAAATAGAGGGGTCGGGAATCAGCTGCGTGTTTGCATATAGTATTCTGCCGGCATCACAGCTCAGAATAATACCGCCGTCCATCTTGGCCAGTTCATACAGGTAATTCGGCGCATATTCGCAGTTTATGTAAAACCCGCCGTCAATTAAGGCCATAATCTCCGGGCTGTCCCCTATAACTATCAGCGCTCCCGTCTTTGCCCTAATAATGTTGTCAAGCCCTTCCCTTAAAGACGTGCCCGGAGCAATCATTTTCACCCATTCAAGAATATCCTGATTTGTTTTGGCTTTGTCCGACATGTTCTATCCTCCCAGTAATGCCTCCATTGCTTGTGCAAGATTTTTTACCCCTGTTATTTCCGCTTTTTTGTTGTCTATTTGTCTTATATTATTCGCAGGAACTATACATTTATTAAACCCGAGCTTGACCGCTTCAGCGATCCTCCTGTCTATCGACCCCACAGCCCGTACTTCACCGGTAAGGCCTACTTCACCGATTACTACCGTGGCCTTGTCAACCGGCATATTTTTAAAGCTGGATGCAACCGCGGCGGTTATTCCCAAATCCACCGCCGGCTCATCTATCCTGAGCCCTCCCACCACGTTTACAAAGGCGTCCTGGCCCTGGACCTGCATACCCAGCCGTTTTTCCATGACCGCCATCAGCATGGACAGCCTGTTATAATCTATCCCCGCCGCCATTCT
This sequence comes from uncultured Clostridium sp., assembly GCA_964529035.1. Classification (GTDB taxonomy): domain Bacteria; phylum Bacillota; class Clostridia; order Ch29; family Ch29; genus CAZGUG01. The sequence continues at coordinate 14,365 of CAZGUG010000028.1, read as the reverse complement.
CCTTGGCATGGCCAGGTTGGATGTGCTTACCAGTGCCTGGAGCTCAACCAGCATGGGACGCGTACCTTCCATGCTGCATACCACCACCGTGCCCGGCACATCCTCCGGCCGGCCGGCCAGCATAAACTCCGACGGGTTGGGTACCTCCACCAGGCCTTCGTTTTTCATTTCAAATACCCCTATCTCGTTGGTGGAGCCAAACCTGTTCTTGACCGACCTTATAATCCTGTAGCTGTGATACCTTTCACCTTCAAAATACAGCACCGTATCCACCATGTGCTCCAGTACCCTTGGGCCGGCAATAGCCCCCTGCTTGGTGACATGCCCTATTATAAAAACCGGGACAGACATGCTTTTGGCCAGTCTTAGAAGCCGGCCTGTGGCTTCCCTCACCTGGCTGACGCTGCCGGGGGCAGAGGAAATCTCGGGTGAATAAACCGTCTGTATCGAATCTACTATGATGATATCCGGAGAAATTTTTCCGGCCTGTTCCAGGATAACGTCAATATCCGTTTCACCGAACACAAATATGTTTTTGCCGTTTATTCCCAGCCTTTCGGCCCTGAGCTTTATCTGTTTTACCGATTCTTCTCCCGAAACATAAAGCGTTTTCTGTGTGGAGGCCGTGCTGCCGGCCAACTGAAGCAGAAGGGTGGATTTTCCTATACCGGGGTCACCGCCCACCAGAACCAGCGAACCCGATACTATTCCTCCACCAAGGACCCTGTCCAGCTCCGCCATACCGGTGCTGTTTCGTGTCTCGGTTGAAAGGTCGATCTGTTCCATGGAAAGGGGGTTGTTTCGGCCGCCCGGCATGCCCCCGGAGAAAGTCCTTTTCCTTACCGGTTCCTCTACCATGGTATTCCAATCCTGGCATCCCGGACACCTCCCCATCCATTTCGGGCTTTCGTAACCGCAGCTCTGACATATAAATATGCTTTTACCCTTAACCATTTGCTATCCCCTTCACATAAAATTTGCTGCAGGGACAGTACCCGTCCGGCACCGACCCTGCAGCATTCATCATTTCCGGGTGATCGTCAAATCTTTGTCGGCGGCGTCAACAAGTACCCTGTCCCCCGCCTTAATGTTTCCGCTGAGCATTTCGTCCGACAATTTATCCTCTATCATGTTCTGTATAACCCTTCTAAGGGGCCTTGCACCATAAACCCGGTCGAAACCCTCCTTGGCAATGAATTCCTTGGCTTTTTGGCTTATCTCAAGTTCAATCTGCAAATCCTTAACCCTCTTTGACAGGTCCTTAAGCATCAGGCCCACTATCTGCAGTATATGGTCTTCCTCAAGCTGGTGGAACACTATTGTCTCATCCACCCGGTTCAAAAATTCGGGGCGGAAGGTTTTTTTGAGCTCTTCGATTATCTTTTCCTTCATCTTCTGGTATTCGTCCTTCTTTGCGTCATCGGTTCCCCCTGCAAAACCGAGGTTTCTCTGCTTCCTTATGGTATGGGCACCCACGTTGGAGGTCATTATCACAACGGTATTCTTAAAGTCCACCACGCGGCCCTTGCCGTCGGTAAGCCTTCCGTCTTCCAAAATCTGAAGCAGTATATTGAACACGTCGGGATGGGCTTTCTCTATCTCGTCCATCAGTATTACCGAATAGGGCCTTCTTCGAACCTTTTCGGTCAGCTGGCCGCCTTCTTCATAGCCCACATATCCCGGAGGGGAGCCCACCAGCCTGGACACCGAGTGTTTTTCCATATACTCGGACATGTCTATCCTGATGGTTGCATCCTCATCACCGAACAGGGCTTCTGCAAGGGCCCTGGAAAGCTCTGTTTTCCCGACCCCGGTTGGACCCAGGAATATAAAGGATCCGATGGGCCGTTTCGGGTCCTTGAGCCCGACCCTGGCCCTTCTTATGGCCTTGGCCACAGCCCTGACCGCTTCGTCCTGGGCTATTACCCTCTGATGCAGTACATCCTCCATTTTAAGGAGCCGGTCGCTTTCCTCCGCCGCCAGCTTTGTGACCGGGATCCCCGACCAGTCCGAAACTATTACGGCTATCTGTTCTTCATTCACCACGGCGGTAGTCTTCTGGGTATTCTTTTCCCATTTTGATTTGATCTCATCCAGCTGCTGTTTAACCTTCTGTTCTTCATCCCTCAGGCTTGCAGCCTTTTCAAACTCCTGATGGCTAATGGCTTCTTCCTTTTCCTTCTTGAGAGCTTCTATTTTTTCTTCAAGTTCATTTAATTCCGGAGGCGCCGTTATGGTTTTTATCCTTACCTTGGACGCCGCTTCGTCAATCAGATCTATTGCCTTGTCCGGAAGAAACCTGTCTGCGATGTACCTGTGAGACAGCGTGGCGGCGGCCGAAATAGCATTGTCTGTTATCTTGACCCTGTGATGGGATTCGTATTTATCCCTGAGCCCCTTAAGAATACCTATCGTTTCTTCCACCGTCGGCTCACCTACCATAATGGGCTGGAACCTTCTCTCCAGTGCGGGGTCCTTTTCAACATGCTTCCTGTACTCGTCAAGGGTTGTCGCACCGATTACCTGTATCTCACCGCGGGCCAGGGCGGGCTTTAGTATATTGGAAGCATCTATTGCACCTTCCGCCGCTCCGGCACCTATTATGGTGTGCATCTCGTCAACAAAGAGTATCACGTTGGCGGCCTGGATTATCTCGGACATTGCTTTTTTAAGCCTGTCTTCAAACTCGCCGCGGTACTTGGCGCCCGCCACCATTGAAGCCAAATCCAGCGTGACAACCCTTTTGTTTTTAATCATTTCGGGTACATGTCCGTCCACTATTTTCTGTGCCAGGCCCTCGGCTATTGCGGTCTTGCCCACTCCCGGCTCGCCTATAAGCACCGGGTTGTTCTTGGTTCTACGGCTTAGTATCTGTATTACCCTTTCTATTTCCTTGACCCTGCCTATTACCGGGTCAAGCTTTTCTTCACGCACCATCTGCGTGAGGTCCCTGCCGTGTTGGTCAAGGGTCGGCGTATCCGACTTGTTTTGTGCGGGCCCGCCCTGGTGTGGAGCCTGGCTGCTCAGCGTTTTTAAAATCTCTTCCCTGGCCTTGTCCAGGTCAACGTTCAAATCACGCAGCACCCTGGCGGCTATGCCTTCTCCTTCCCTTATAAGTCCGAGCAGTATGTGCTCGGTGCCCACATAATTGTGGTTCATCCGCCTGGCTTCCAGGTAGCTTAACTCCAGCACCCTTTTGGAACGGGGAGTCAGGTCGATTGCCTGGCCGCCCGTGCCTTCACTTCCCCTGCCGATAAACTCTTCAATTTTTTCGATAACCTTCTCCGAATCAATGCCCATGCTCTTCAGTATCTGTGCCGCTATTCCCCCGCCTTCCTTAATAAGCCCCAACAGCAGATGCTCGGTACCTACATAATTATGATTAAGCCCCGCCGCTTCCTGCTGGGCGATTACTATCACCTTCTGCGCTCTTTCGGTAAACCTTCCGTATGCATCCATCACAATTCCTCCTTATTTTAATTTTTTTCTTATAAGTTCGGACCTCGCCATATCCCTCTCTATATCCGAAAGCTGTTTCCCGGCCTTTTTCTGCAGAAAAGCCGGTTGTGATTCAATCATTATTTCGTTCAGGGCCTTCCTGTCCACACCGGACAGTAAACCTAAATCCACACCCAACCTTACATCCGACAGAAGCTCCATAAGTTCCTTGGATGAAATCACCCTGGCCCCGGTTAAAAGCCCGTAGGACCTGCATGCCTTGTCCTCAAGCCTTATCCTGTTATTGCCAAGCAGTATTTCCCTTGCCTGTTTCTCCTTGTTGATAACCTCTCTGGTCATTCCCTTAAGGTTCTCGATTATATGCTCCTCGGACTTGCCGAGGGTAAGCTGGTTGGATATTTGAACCAGGTTTCCGACTATATCTGTCCCCTCTCCGTAAATGCCCCTAACGGCAAGACCCAGCTGATTTAATGCCTGCAGCACCTTGTTAAACTGTTTGGTAATCACCAGGGCCGGAAGATGCACCATGACCGAAGCCCTCATGCCTGTACCGGTGTTGGTGGGACAGGCTGTAAGATATCCCATGCTCTCGTCAAAGGCATAATCTATCGTCTCTTCCAGAACATCGTCTATTTTGCCTGCCAGGTCCCATCCCTGCTCCAACTGCAAGCCGGGCAGCAGCACCTGCATCCTGATATGGTCCTCTTCGTTCATCATGATACTGACCCGGTAGTCCTTCCTGATAAAGACCGCCGACTGCTTCTGTCTTTCCGCCAGCGCCGGACTTATCAGGTGATTTTCTATCATAACCCTGGCGTCAAGGGGTGAGATATCCTTAAGGACGGTAAGGTCAAATTCTCCGGCCAGCACCGAATTCCGTTCAACCGCCTTTTTAACCATGTCAATAACCCCGGCGGAAGCCTGCCTGTTCAGCCTGTCAGGAAAGGGTATCCCCCGTATGTTCCTGGCCAGCCTGATTCTTGAGCTTAATACTATATCGTTATCGGGCCCGTCACCGTTTATCCAATCTATCACTCCTGCCACCCCCTATTTATTTCCTTCGCTCATACTTCTAATCCTGTCCCTTATATCGGCGGCCTTTTCATACTCCTCCGCCCGGACCGCCCTATCCAGTTCTTCCTTCAGTTTGTCTATTTCCTTTTTGACCCTGAGGGAGCTTCCGACCCTCTTGGGAATTTTGCCGGAATGCCGCACATTGCCCTGAACCCTTTTTATCAGCGGGATCAGCCTGTCTCTGTAGGAATTGTAACACGCACCGCATCCCAACCTGCCGGTCTTTTTGAACTCTTCGAAGCTCTGGCCGCACTGGCTGCACTTTAACCCCTGAAGCTTTTCTATCTTTATGGGTGTATCCGTTCCCATGTCCAGCAGCGACGATAACAGCGCATTAATAGAAAAGGTATCGTCCATGAACATGACATTCTCCTGCATTGCGCATTCCTTGCAGAGATGCACTTCCTGTTTTTTTCCGTTTATTGTGGTGATTCTATGGACTACAGCAGGGTTTTTCCCGCACTTGTCACAAATCATTCTATCTCCTCCTCTTACATTAGTACCGAGAGCATGGATTTCAGTATACCCGCCCTCACAACATCCTTTGACGGAGAGAACACGTTCAGGCTTTTACTGTTTATTGCAGTTTCCATAATCAACCTCTCCCTGGACGTTATAACGTCCCTTTCCTCCAGGCTTACCAGTATGTTTTTTGCATCATGCTGTGATATGCTGTCCCCAATATATTCGAATATTATGCTGCCCAGGTAGGGTTTGGTCTTTACGTCCAGCTTCTGTATCCTGATAAACCCGCCACCGCCTCGCCTGCTTTCGATGTAATAGCCCTTGTCTATTGTAAACCTTGTTGAAAGCACATAATTAATATGGGACGGTGCACAGTTAAAATGGTCCGCCAGTTCGTTCCTCTGTATTTGAAGCATGTTGGTCTGGGCATCCGTCATAAGTTCCTTGATGAACTGTTCGATTATATCGCTTAAACGGGACATTGCATCACCTCAATTCTGTTTGACTTTCTTTGACTATTAATATTATAGTAAAGTTTCTAAAAATTTTCAATAGGCTTTTTATTATTTTTTCCCGGCCCGGTATTGATTTAATCCATTATATGAGGAAACGGGGTATTATCCCCGTTTCCTCATATAACTATTTTCCTTAAATTTTTGCCGGATGGCTTCATGGAAAGGCAGTGCATGCTTTAAAACAAAATGTTATCTCCGTCTTTTCCTGGTTATTTCATATATGTGTCTTGCATTTTTTGCCTGTTCTTCAAAGCTGGTCCATCCGTGGAAAGTTGACACAAATTCCCCGTAGGCCGTTTTATCTATCAGCCCGTCCGCCTCTTCGGAATCCCTGTCAGGCATTTCCACCCTGTTGCCCCGTCTGTTCTCCCTGTTTTCCATATATTTCACCTCCGGTCATTTAAAGCCCGTTTGTTTTTATTGTTTATTCCGAAGGCAAAGTTTATTCTTCCGCCGCAAAAATACAAAGGGCCGGATTATTCCGGCCCTTCCAGTTTTTAATCTTCTTCCTTCGATTCCGCTATCACTTTTTCGGTTATGGCAGGCGGGGCTTCTTCATACCGTTCAAACTTCATGGTAAAGCTTCCCCTTGCCTGGGTCATCGACCTTAAATCGGTGGCATATTTGAACATTTCACCCAGCGGCGCCTCGGCAATAATAAGCTGTTTCCCGCCCTTGGGTTCCATGCCCAGTATCCTGCCTCTTTTTTTGTTTATATCGCCTATTACGTCACCCATATAGTCTTCGGGTACTACAATCTCCAGCCTCATAATGGGCTCCAGCAGTACGGGGCTGGCCTCGTTCATTCCCTTCTTGTACGAAAGGTTGGCCGCTATCTTAAAGGACATCTCATCCGAGTCAACGCTGTGGAACGAACCGTCGTACAGCGTAGCCCTTATCCCCACAACGGGGTATCCCGCCAGCACCCCTTCCTTTATGGCTTCCCTCAGGCCCTTTTCCACCGCCGGGATAAACTGTCTCGGTACAACTCCGCCAACTATTTTGTCCACGAATTCCAGGTCGGTATTCAAATCATTAAGGGGTTCAAACTCGATCCAGACATGCCCGTACTGTCCGCGACCGCCCGACTGTTTCTTATGCTTTCCTTCCGCCTTGGAAGTCCCCCTGATGGTTTCCCTGTACGGAAGTCTCGGGTCCTTAAGCTCCACATCCACGCCAAACTTGCTGGCAAGCTTTCTCGTGATAACCTCGATATGGACTTCGCCCTGTCCCGAAACCAGAAGGTCGCCGGTCTCGGAATTCTTTTCCGCCAAAAACGTGGGGTCCTCCTCCAGCAGCCGGTGCAGCCCGCCGCTTATTTTTTCCTCGTCACCCTTCGCCTTGGGCACTATGGCCATTGAAATACTGGGCTCGGCAAACTCAATCGGCGAATAAACAAAATCCGTTTTCCCTTCGGCCAGTGTATCTCCGGTTGTAGTATGCTGCAGCTTGGCAACCGCCACTATATCACCGGCCACGGCTTTTTCCGCGCCTATCTGTTTTTTACCCCTTATATAGAATATGTTGCCGAACTTTTCTTTTTCGTCTTTGCTTGCATTGAAAAGGGGAATATCCGAAGTAATGCTTCCTGTTATTACTTTAAATATTGAGATTTTTCCGACATAGGGGTCGGCTATGGTCTTGAACACCTGGGCCGAAAATCCGCCTTCTGTGGTGAGCTCCTTTTCCACCGGCTCGCCGTTCTTGTCCTGTGCATACACCTTTGCGCCGTCCTTCGGCGAAGGCAGATACGCCGTTATCGTATCCATCAGCGTTTCCACCCCTATATTGAGGTCGCCTGCGCCGCACAGCACCGGTACAATTTTGCCGCTCAATACCCCTTTTCTCAAACCTTCACGTATTTCTTCCTCGGTGAACGCTTCACCGTCAAAAAACTTCATCATGAGCTCGTCGTCGGTCTCGGCGACCGCTTCGATTACCATTTCCCTTATCGGCTCAATCCTGTCACTGTATTCGTCCGGGATTTCGGTATCCCTGTACTCCTTGCCGCTGTATTCCCTCGCCTTCATATCAACCACATTTATTATGCCTTTGAAGGTTTCACCGGCACCGATGGGTATCTGGAACGGAGCTATACTGACACCGAACTGCTCCCTTAGGGCTTCTACAACCTTGAAAAAGTCTGCGTTCTCCCGGTTCATTTTATTGACCAATATAATTCTGGGCATGTTCCTCTCGCTGGTAAGCTCCCAGCCTTTTTCGGTACCCACTTCAATACCGGATGCGGCATCCACCAGCAGGACCGCTCCCTCTGCCACTCTCAGGCTGGAGACAACCTCGCCCATAAAATCAAAGTACCCCGGCGTGTCCAATATGTTAATCTTGTTATCCTTCCACTCTACCGGTAACACAGAGGCACCGATTGAAATCTGTCTTTTTATCTCTTCCGGGTCAAAGTCGGATACGGTTGTGCCTTCTTCCACCCTTCCGGTCCTCTCCACGGCCTTTCCGTTATATAGCATTGCTTCGGCCAGGGTGGTTTTTCCGCTGCCTCCATGGCCTATAAGTACAACGTTCCTTATTTTGTCTGTTTGATACTCTTTCATTAATTCTCCCCCTTGTTTCTGCAATAGTCTAACATATTAGTATTCTATCAAAGAAAATAAACTCCTTTTAATTCTACCACATTTTTATTTGATAAAACCAGTGCATAGCATTAGTATTTTTCCTTTAACTGTTATATATATTCATTATTCTTAAAAAATGCCATCCCCCTGCTTACACAAAAAATTGAAGCCTTGTAAAATTATTTTTTATTGCGTGTTGTTGTGGTATACTTGAATCAAACAGAATGTATTGGAGGGATTAAAACATGCAACTGCCCTTTAGAAAAACGCTGGAAGGCATTACCGCATACAAACCGGGAAAACCCATAGAAGACGTGCAGAGGGAGTACGGACTGGAAAGAGTGGATAAGCTCGCATCCAATGAAAACCCGCTTAATTGTTCTCCCATTGCCACCGAGGCTGTCATACAGGCCGCATCAAACCTCTCCCTGTATCCCGACGGAAACGCAACCCAGCTGAAGAAAGCCATCGCAAATTTTTACGGTGTCAGGGAAACCGAAGTAATGCCCACAAACGGCTCGGACGAGATGGTAAACATGCTGGCCGAAACCTTTATAAATCCCGGGGACGAGACCATAATGGCGGACATAACCTTCAGCAGCTACATAATAGCGGCAAAAATGGTGGACGCCAAAGTGGTAATAGTACCCCTTAAGGACTTCAAGCACGACCTTGACAAAATGGCAGCCGCGGTAACTGATAGGACAAAACTCATCTGGCTGTGCAATCCGAATAATCCTACCGGTACCATGTTCACCGGGGATGAGCTTGACGACTTCATGTCAAAGGTCCCGGACAACATAGTGGTGGCATACGATGAAGCCTACGTCGAATATGTCACCAGCCCGCATTATCCGAAGGACAGCTATAAACTGTATCGGAAATACCCGAACATGGTGGTAATGCGAACCTTTTCAAAGATATACGGGTTGGCCGGCCTCAGGGTGGGATACAGCTTTGCCAACCAGGAGATTTTGCAGAACATAAATAAAATAAGGAAAGCCTTCAACGTAAACAGGATAGGCCAGACGGCCGCCATTGCCGCCCTCAGGGACCAGGAATTCGTTGAAAAGGTCCATAACGTTAACAAGGAGGGCAAAGAGTACTACTACAGGTGCTTTGAAGATATGGGCCTTGAGTATGTCCCTACCCAGGCAAATTATATTTTTGTTAATGTGGAAAAGGACTGCAATGAAGTTTTTATAGAGCTGCAGAAGCTGGGGACAATAATAAGGCCCATTAAGGGAAACTACGCGAGGATTTCTATAGGAACCATGGAACAGAACGAAAGATGCATTGCAAACCTAAAAAAGGTTCTGGGAAAATAGGATTTCTTTTAAGTAATGACAGGCCTATATAGGCCTGTCATTACTTTTTTATTCACCGGTTTGTGCCTTAAGAAGCTCCTTCGCTTTATCAAGCTTTTCCCTGGGAACATAAAGGTCTACTCCGGCAACCTTTCCGGTATATACTTTATGCAGTATTCCCATTCCCTTGTACATTTTAATCACCGGAATGTCAACCGATTCAAGCAGTCCCACTACAATATCCGCCTCTGTTTCATTGAACAGGTACATAAAATGCTCCCAGTCTTGGCTGGTGTTCGGGTCATCCGGCTTCTCAATGTCTTCCGGGTACTCGTCCACCAGAGCACTGCCGCAGTCGGAACAGATTTCAAACCCTTCCCTGTATTCGATTTTGCATTTGGGACACCATGGCATACCATTAACCTCCACTGCCAAATACTTTGTACTTCTACTCGGGACAAAAAGCGACCCCAATCAGGCCGGGGCCTGTATGCACTCCCATAACCGGCCCTATCTGCCCCGAAAACACTTCCACCGCATTTACCTGTTCCCTTATCTTTGCCAAAAGTTCCTTCGCTTCTTCGGGGGCCGCTCCGTGCATCACCGCCAAACGCACTTTCCTGCCACCCACTGCTTTTTTCGCCAGATCGGCTACTTTTCTGAGGGAACCCTGTCGTCCCCTGGCCTTTGCTACGGTATAGTATATACCCTGTTTGTTTATTGATATTATCGGTTTTATATCCAGTAAATCACCGACGGTGCCTTCCACCAGGCCTATACGGCCGCCCTTTCTCAGGTATTCCAGGGTTTTAAGGACAAAGAACACCTTGACTTCATCCCTGAAATCCTGTGTTTTTTTCAATATCTCATTAATGGGAAGGTTTTCGTTTATAAGCCGCCCTGCCTTTATTACCAAAAAACCCAGCGCCATCGAAAGGGCCTTGGAATCGATAACATGAAGCGACATTCCCAGCTGTTTAACCTTTTCCTTTAAACCCTGCATCATGGCAAAGGTACCGCTTAAGCCCCCCGATATGTGTATCGCAATCACGTCGGTATATCCTTCGGCCCCGAGCCTTTTCATAAGCTCAAGGGTATGCCCGTAAGAGGGCAGCGATGTTTTGGGGGTTTCGATGTCCATGTTTTGATAAACTTCCTCCGGTGTAATATCAAGCCCGTCCCTGTATTCCCTATCCCTGTACACAACCTTCAGCGGTATGATGTTTATGCAGTACTTTTGCAGTATCTCCGCCGGCAGGTCACAGGTACTGTCGGTCAGCAAAGCAATTCTGCTCATGTTTTAGCCCCCTGTTTTATTCAATGGAATACTACATGGTTCTATTTATATTGCCAGATTCCTTTATTTTTTGTTTTTATCGGTTTTAACCGGTAACAGTGCCGCTTCGCATATTATTCGCAATTTATCCAATACTATTACCTGGAAGCTTAATTATGACAGGGAGGCGATAAAATGCGTATTGAAAGAGCAGCAGAAATTTTAAGTTCCCCGAACACGGTGGAAGTTGTGTACAACAATATGCCGGTCTGGATTGACAACATTGATGAAGGCAGGCATACCGCCAGCATAAGGCTTATGGAAACGGGAAACCGGATTGAGGTTCCGGTCGACGAGCTCAGTGAAAGCGGAAGGCAGGCAGATTACACTACATTGAACTAATAGGACTGGAGCAGGATTACAAATATAATACCGGCAAACAACGGAAATACGGTACTGTGGTTTGTAATTTTTCTGGAAGATGACGGTATTAATTCGTCGGCACATATAAAAATCATCAGTCCCGCGGTTACCGCCACCAGGAACCCGAGCACCTCAAAAGTAATATTGCGGAATAAATAATATGCGCTCAGAAAACCCAGCAGTATGGGAATGGCAGTGGATGAGGAGAGCAAAAAAGCCCTCATCCTGTCCCTGGTACAGTGATAATACGGAGCCGCCGTGCATATTCCCTCGGGGATGTTGTGGATGGCTATGGCCACGGCAATCACTATGCTCACCTTTGTGTCTGTAACGGTACCCAGGGCAAGGGCCATACCCTCGGGGAAATTATGCATGAATATCCCAACGATAAGATATATGGAGGTACGCTTAAGGTTTGCCCCGTTTATATCATCACACAGGTCGGGGTGAACGTGCGGAATCAGCCGGTCAATCATATGCATGCCCGCCGAACCGACTATAAGGCCTGCAATGCATATCAGCTCGGAGGAAAGCTCTATGCTTTCGGGAATAAGCTCGAGAAAGGATATGGCAAGCATAACGCCTGCCGCGAAGGACAGCATCATATACATAAAGCCTTCGGACGGCCTTTTAATCACTCCAATAAACGAACCCAGTATCGGTGAAAGTGTGGATAAAGCTACAATCAGAAAAATCGTGTCCATATATACTGCTCCTTTGTAATCATGGTTTAATTGATAACGATATTTATTATCATTATTTTATTGTATATCAACCCGGGCGTCTTTGTCAAAGACCCGTGCCGGTCTTTGCGTCCTACAGGCAGCCGGCGGTAAAACCGGTCACTTCCGCCGGCTAGCTTCGCTTGTCTATAAGAATATTCTCCATTTTAATAAGGCCAAGACAGCCCATGTTAAGGCCCAACAGGCCCTGCCTGCTGGCTGTCGCCCACTGCGGATGCGCAAGGAATATCCACGGCGCATCGTCCACGATAATTTTCTGTATCTCTTTATACAACTGCGCACGTTTCCCGGGATGCACCATTCCGCTGGCAAGTTTCATCTTTTCGTTAACGGTGGGGTTGTTGTACCTGGTTCCGTTGGAATAATTGTCAGGGTCGAACAGGGGCTGCAGGAAATTATCCGGGTCACCGGTATCCGCCATCCACCGGCTTATGTACAGGTCGCATTTGGCAAGGTTCTCCAGCTTCAGCATGTCCGCATGGGAATATAGCTCCACATTAAACTGGAGCCCTATTTTGTTCAAGTCTTCCATAATGTATTCGCCCATCCGGTTGAACATCTTAACCAGTGCGGAATCCTCGTCCTTACGCAGATGGATTCGCAGCTTCCTGCCGTTTGAATACTTCTGTATTATACTTTTTGCCAGCCCGGGGTCATAGGGATAGCCCCTTATATCCTTGTTTTCCATTATGCTGGGCGGCAGGGGGCTGACGGATTCCACTGCCATCCCGCCAAAAATGTCCTCTATGATCCTCTTTTTGTTAACCGCCATATTTATGGCCTTTCTTGCTTCCTTTTCGGTTACTATACTGTTTGGTGCCTTAAGATTAAACCCGACAAAGTATGAACCGGAAATGTTGCGGGATTTCATTTCAATGTCGCTGTTATCCTTAACCTTGTTCATCAATTCCTTGTTGTCCACTATTATATAATCGTACCTGCCTTCAAGAAGCTCCGCCGCGGCATCCTTCGGCGCAATATGTACATGAAACCGGTCCACATAGGGCTGCCCGTTAAAGTGTTCCCCGAAGGCCCGCAGTATGCATTCGGTTTCGCTTACTTCTGCAATACTGTAAGGCCCGCAGCCCGATATGCTGCCCCTTTCCATCATCTCCTGTCTGTCCATTATACAGCAGATGTACTGGCCGAGGTTTAATAGGAACCCGCTGTAGGGGTATTTAAGCTTAACGGATATGCAGTAATCATCAATAATCCTAATACCGGTTACTTCCTTAGCAGCACCGTTCATGTATTCCTCGGCACCTTCCACGTACAAAAGGCACCAACTGTTCGGCGAATTAAGCTCGGGGTTTAACAGCCTTTCAAAACTGTACTTGACATCCCTGGCGGTTATTTCCCTGCCGCTGTGGAATTTCGCACCCCTTCGCAGGTTAAACACCCAGGTAAGGTTATCGTCCTTAAGGTTCCAGCTTTTTGCCACCCCGGGGGATACTTCGCCGTCGTTTCCTATTGACAAAAGGCCGCTGTGTACGTTCTCCAGCACCAGCCCGGTTACAAAGTCACAGGACAGATAGGGATCAAAGGTAACAATCCTGCTGGGAATGCAGGTATGCAAAACCTGTTCATTATACGGCCTGTCCTCTATTACCTGCAGCAGCCTTTCGGTAACAGACTGCAAATCCCTGGAAACATTGTGCAGCGATAAAAGGGACGTTCTTGTATACTGGGTGCTGGAAGATGCTGTCTCTACCAGTGACAGCAGTTTTTCAAAGGTATGGCTCATATCATCAATCGACTGGACAACGCTTTCAAGGTTTTTGGTCTGTTGGGATATTGCATCCGAAATCTCTCCTGATATTTCATTGTTGCGCTGAATGGCATTTATTATGGACTGGAAGGTATCCTTAGTATCGTCCGCAATCCTGGTACCTTCCTTAACCCTTTCTATGGTTTTGTCCATAGAGGAATTGGTGCCTTTGATATACTCGTTTATCTCTTTAACGGTTTTGCTTATGTACTCGGTTGATTCAACGCTGTGCTGTGCCAGTTTCTTTACTTCCTGGGCCACAACCGCAAACCCCCGGCCGGCTTCGCCGGCCCGGGCGGCTTCTATCGAAGCGTTCAGGGATAACAGGTTGGTACTGTTTGCTATATCCTTAATTACGTTCAGCATCTCGTATATGCTGTCGGCTTTGGTGCTCAGGTTCTGGATAAACTGTTTGGTTTCTTCCACCGAGCTCTCTATTTCGTGCATAGCGCGGATTGAGTTTTCCACCGCCTGGCTGCCCTGCCTGGCCGCAGCTGCCGTTTGTTCGGATATCTGCCTGGAGTTGTCGGTATTGGCATACACTTCCTGGGCCAGGGCGGAATAATTGCCCATTTCATTGGTGACCTTTTCGATGGTATTCATCTGGAATTCCACGTACCCGTTTATATTGCCTATCATGTCTATGAGGCTCTCGGATATGTACCCCGCCTCTTCTATCTTGTTGCCAATCCTAATTACAATGCATTCCTGGTTATGCTTCATCAGTGAAAGCCTGTCGTCATTATC
>CAZGUG010000027.1:0-26296 GCA_964529035.1 uncultured Clostridium sp. | reverse complement strand
TGCGCTGGCACCTGATATTAGATTCTTGACAAAACGAAACTTTCATTGTATTATATCTACTGTATCATTTTGCGCATGTAGCTCAGTAGGATAGAGCGGCGGTTTCCTAAACCGTAGGCCGGGGGTTCGAATCCCTCCATGCGCACCAGCTTTGTATATTTCCCCCGAAGGGGGCATAGAGTATATGCATGCCAGGCATATGGAGTTGGCTCTTGAGGAAGCCCGCACCGCATTCGCAAAAGGAGAAGTGCCGGTGGGGGCTGTAATTGTAAGGGATGAGAAAATCATTTCAAGGGCGCACAACCTTATTGAGACCATGAAGGATGCGACGGCCCATGCAGAGATACTTGCCATCAGGAAAGCCTGTCAAAGGCTGGGCGGCTGGCGGCTGGAAGGCTGCACAATGGCGGTTACGCTGGAACCCTGCCCCATGTGCGCCGGGGCCATAGTGCAGGCAAGGCTGGACTGCGTGGTTATAGGAGCCTTTGACTTCAATGCGGGTGCCGCCGGCTCGGTGTACAATATAGTCCGGGACAAAAGGCTGAACCATAGTGCCAGGGTTGTTTACGGGGTTATGCAGGAGGAATGCTCGGAGCTTTTAAAAAAGTTCTTCCGGGAAAGAAGATAATTAATACGGAGAGATGGCTGAGCTGGTCGAAGGCGCTCGACTCGAAATCGAGTGTACGTGGAAGCGTACCGTGGGTTCGAATCCCACTCTCTCCGCCAAAAAAATAATCCGGACAATCCAAATTTCATTGGAGTCCGGATTATTGTTTGTATACAGGAAGTTTCATTGCGTAATCCGGCCTGTGCATATTGAAATATTCCAGCCTGTTTAGCCTTCGAAGAGCTTTTTATATTCCCCGTACCCTTCCTTTTCCAGGTCCTTTACAGGAACAAATATCAGGGCAGCGCTGTTTATACAGTATCTCAAGCCGGTCGGCTTCGGTCCGCCGGTAAAAACGTGGCCCAGGTGGGCGTCTCCTTCATACTCCTGACCTCGGTTCTTAATACGAGTTACTTAATTTTGCAGCTGCGTTGATTCCCAACGTTTACACTATTGTTATAACTTAACAAAAAAATATTTGACATTCTTCCAAATTTATGCTACGCTAGTATCGGAATTGGGGTGAGAGCATGAAAACACGGCAAATCAAGCTCTGTGAAGCGGCTGAAATTATAACCGGCGTTCCCGCGAATACAAGTGAGGAAGGATCATATCAATATTTTTATTATCAACCTAATAGTTTTATAGAAAGTGGTAAGGTGGTTGAATTATCAAGTATTGTACGAAAAGAGCCGGTGTCCAAACGACAACTCGTCCAAATTGGAGATGTGCTGGTAAAACGATTGAATCCCAACTTCCCTTTGTTTGTGTCGGGGTTATCGGGAGAAAGCGTGGTATCTACAAACCTATATATAATCAGAAGCAAATCTGATGTCGTACCGGAATATTTGGCCTTTCTTTTTGAGCAATCGAGTGTATTGACCCAGATTTCCCAGTTTTCCGGAGCAAGTTCTGCCATTAGAGCAATATCAGCTAAGAAACTAATGGATATTACAATCCCTGTTTTATCAATTGAAAAACAGGATTTAATTGGGAAGTGGTGGAAGCTTGTAAAAAAGCGAAAACAACTTCTTTCAGAATATATAATTGAGTCTGATAAACTAATATCAGTGATTGCAGAAAAAATTCTAAAATAGTGGAGGAGTTGCCATGGGAACAAGATTAGAGGATATAAAAAATACATTATGGAAAGCAGCCGGTACTTTTCGGGGAACAATCGATGCTGCTAATTATAAAGATTTTGTGCTTTCCATGCTATTTTTGAAATACCTTGATGATACATATGAGGAATACTTACAAGAGCTAAAGAAGAAATACGGTGACAATACCGTTCGTATTGACCGTGCCAAAAAAAACCTGCCATTTAATCTTGGTGATACCCAGCGCTTTGGTTACCTTTACGAAAACCGTTTTGATCCTCAAATCGGTGTTAAAATCAATGAGGCGTTGCGTGGGATTGAGGACGGCAACGCCGAACTGCGAGGGGTCTTTCGTAGTATTGACTTTAACAGCGAAGCAATGCTTGGTAATCCGCAGCAGAAAAATACCAAGCTTCGTACTTTGCTTGAGGACTTCCAGCCACTTGACTTACAGCCGTCCCACATTGAAACAGAGATTGGCAAAGACCCGGCAGATATTATTGGGGATGCCTATGAATACATGATTGGCGAATTCGCCTCCGAAGCAGGGAAAAAGGCAGGATCCTTTTTTACGCCCACAATGGTATCTGAACTGATGGCTCGCTTAACTGCGCCACGTAACGACGAAGTGATTTATGACCCGACCTGTGGATCGGCATCATTACTTATTCGCACCGCTAAGCAGGCGGATGTCGAAAAAGTGGCGATTTATGGCCAGGAGATGAACGGATCCTCATGGTCTATGGCACGTATGAACCTATTCATCCATGACATACATGTCGACAGTTCGAATATAGCTTGGGGTGATTCGCTTGCAAATCCCATGCACCTCGATTCGGACGGTAACCTAAAGCAGTTTGATGTCATTGTGGCAAATATGCCGTTCTCGCAGGATAAATGGGCCGAGGGGTTTAACCCCGGAGGTGGACAGGACGGTGATACTGGCAACAAGAAAAGATTTAAAATTACTGCTAACCTGGATAAATATCATCGCTTTGACTGGGGCGTTCCTCCTGCTAGCAAGGGGGACTGGGCATTTTTGCTCCATATGATACATAGCCTTAAATCACACGGACGCATGGCGGCGGTAGTCCCCCACGGTGTTTTGTTTCGCGGTGCCGCAGAAGGGCGCATCCGACAAACAGTTATCGAAAAAAACCTGCTTGATGCTGTTATCGGGCTTCCAGCAAACCTCTTTTATGGGACAAGCATTCCGGCATGTATTCTAGTCATTAAAAAGAATCGCGCCACGGATGATGTATTATTTATTGACGCGTCTGGTAAGGACTCGGAAGGCAACTTTCGGTACAAAAAGGATAAAAATCAGAATAAACTGGAAGAAAAGCATATCATAGATATACTGGATGCCTATACTGCAAGAAAGGATGTAGATAAATTTGCCCATGTGGCTAGCTTTGACGAGATTAAAGCTAATGACTTTAACCTTAATATACCTCGCTATGTTGATACCTTTGAGGAAGAAGAGCTTATTGATATAGAAGAGGTGCGAAGAAATATAGCCCGTATCAAGGCGGAACTTGTGGATGTTGAGGCTCAGATGGATAAGTATCTAAAGGAGCTGGGCATATGAATGAAAACAATACAGAAATGCTGATTTACCAAACAGAAGACGGCGATACAAAGATTGATGTTCGAATGGAGAATGAAACTGTTTGGCTGACACAAACACAAATGGCGGAGCTTTTTCAAACAACTAAGCAAAATATCAGCCTGCATATTAATAATTGTTTCAAAGAAGGTGAACTAAACAGGGATTCAGTTGTCAAGGAATACTTGACAACTGCTGCCGATGGAAAAAGGTATCCCACGAAGTATTATAACCTTGACGTAATAATCTCCGTTGGTTATCGTGTTAAATCCTTGCGCGGCACGCAATTCCGCATCTGGGCGAATACGGTTTTAAAGGAGTATCTTGTAAAAGGATTTGCTATGAATGATGAACTGCTTAAAAAGGCCGGAGGCGGAAACTACTTTGACGAGCTGCTGGCGCGCATTCGGGATATTCGTTCCAGTGAAAAAGTATTCTGGCGTAAAGTATTGGATATCTACGCCACAAGCATAGACTATAGTCCCAATGCAACACAAACTCAGCAGTTTTTCCAGGTGGTTCAGAATAAAATGCACTGGGCATCACACGGGCATACAGCTTCTGAACTAATAATGCTTCGCGCTGATGCCAAAAAACCAATGATGGGAATGACCTCCTACAAAGGCTCAAAGCCAACACTAGCCGAAGCAAAAATTGCTAAGAATTATCTTATAGAGGAAGAATTGGACACGCTTAACCGCATTGTGTCTATGTATCTTGATTTTGCTGAACTCCAAGCAAACAGCCGTAAACCAATGTATATGAAAGACTGGATTAAGAAACTGGACGATTTTTTAGCTATTAGCGAACGTGATATACTGACCGGTGCAGGAAAGATTTCCGCAGCACTTGCTGCAGAAAAGGCGGAACGGGAATTCAAAAAATACAAGGCCATGACGCAGGACGAACTGACGCAGGTGGAGCGTGACTATATTGCTTCAATAGAAAGTGCAGAAAAAAGGTTTCTGGGCAGGGCGGGTGACAAAAAGTGAAGGCAGAGATAAAAGAACGAATCGAACAGGTGCGGCGGGGTGAGGTGCCAGAGGGCTATAGAAGAACAAAGGATATTGGAATCGCTCCATATGATTGGGCAATAGGGCAAATGTCAGATGTGCTACATAATGAACAACGGCCTGTCCCTAAACCTACAGAAGCGTATTGGAGGATTAGGATTCGTAGCCATGCAAAAGGTGCGTTCCACGAGCTTGTTAAGAATCCAGACGAAGTAAATATGGAGGAACTTTACGCGGTTAAATCAAACGATCTTATTGTCAATATTACTTTTGCTTGGGAGCATGCCGTTGCCTTGGCAAAAAAAGCCGACGAAGGACTTTTGGTATCACATCGATTTCCAACATATGTGTTTAACAACGGAAATTGCCCAGAATTCTACAAGGCGGTAATAACACAAGGGTTTTTTAAGAATATGCTTGGATATATATCTCCTGGCGGTGCCGGACGAAACCGAGTAATGAGCAAACCTGCTTTTTTGAAGTTACCATGCTATATTCCGCCGACCAAAGAGCAGGAGAGAATTGCGGAAATACTCACTCACTGCGACAAGGTTATCGAGTTAAAAAAGCAGCTTATTGAGGAAAAATGCCGCCAGAAAAAATGGCTTATGCAAAAAATATTTAATAATAAAGAACGTGTTGAACGGCTAGAAGCCTTCGCTGAAGTCCTTATGGGACAATCTCCGGGCTCCAATACCTATAATAGCAATCAGGAAGGGTTGCCGTTAATCCAAGGTAATGCTGACATTAATGGACGACTACCAGAACCAAGGCAATATACAACTGCGCCAACAAAGACATGTAATCAAGAAGATTTACTATTATCAGTTCGTGCACCTGTTGGACATGTTTCAAAAAGTACGATGAAAGCATGTATTGGTAGAGGAATGTGTGCCATTAGACCCAAAAAGCATACTGAGTATATATACCAGTTTTTACTGTTCTTTGAAGAAAAGTGGATAAGGGTTTCACAAGGTAGCACATTTGACGCTATTTGTGGCGATGATATAAGGAAGCTTGAAGTTCCATTATACTCGAACAATATTATCTGGCGCATAGAACAGCTGCTTTCATATTCCGACCAGGAGATCGACCTGCTGGAGCAGGAGCTTGCCCAGTGGCATGCAAAGAAAAAATCCCTGATGCAGCTTTTGCTGACAGGGCTTGTGAGGGTAAAAATATGAGTAATAAACTTTTCGAAGAGTACTTTGTAAAATGGGAAGATATTTTTGATTATTGGAATAGCTGTGCTATTTACAGATTTCCCAAGGTTAAGGCACCATTCCTCGTTGAGCATATTTATGTTCCGTATGAGAATAAAAGACGATGTATATATGGCTATGACTGGATTCTGAAAAGTCAGTATAAAGACAGAATCAAATATGTAACTACTAAACCGGAAGAGTTCATGTATTTTGGCACGGTGCTAAATAAAGGTACATTACGTACTGTTGAGATGCTGGCAAGTTCAAAAGATAATGAAGAAAGGGCTGCAATTTGGATATATACTTTCATATACGAAATCCTTCCTGTGCATCTTAGAGGGAAAAACCGTATCATAGCAAATGCTATAAGCCGTGAAGCGTATTTATTTCTACAGAATCGATTTTCTATGTGGCACCATGCAATGAAAAAACTGACCCCGGATATTTATTTCAGTTATGGCTTGTTTGAAAATGCTGAATTTAAGTCATTTGAACCAATTATTGACCTTGCTATGGTAAATGCAGGCATAACGCTTAATGATTATATACCCGTTCTTTATAATTCCCGGAAGGACGGTTCACAGCCTATAGACGTTTATAGTATTAGACGAGGTGATAGAGATGACTGACCATACAATTTTTGATGAACGACCGGAGTCGCAGGACAGGGCTATCCGGCAACTGCAGGCGATGGGATACAAATACATGCCGAGAGCAGAAGCCGAGCAAAAGCGCGGTTGCCTCTCTAATGTAGTATTTCCTGATGTGATGAAGGAGTTTATGTCTTCGCAGTCTTTTCGCTATCGAGGCAAGATGACACCTTTTTCGGATCGCTCTATAGGCTCTGCCATACGCGATCTGGATGTGCTATTGGAACGGGGACTCATGTACGCCAGCAAGATGATTTATGACAACCTGATTTTCGGAAAAAGCTGTGAGGAGGAATTGTTTGACGGTGGACGCCAGTCCTTTGACCTTAATTATATCGACTGGGAACACCCCGAAAAAAATATCTGGCAGGTGACGGACGAATTCTCGGTGGAACGACCAAACGGAAAGTTTGCCCGTCCCGATATTGTTATCCTCGTAAATGGGATTCCCGTCGTAGTGATTGAGTGCAAAAAATCTGGAGTTGATGTGGAAGAAGGCGTTAAGCAAAACATCCGTAACTGGCAGCCTGACTACATCCCGCAGTTCTTTAAGTATATACAGCTTGTCATAGCCATGAATCCAAACGAGGTGAAGTACGCCACTGCCGGCACGCCGCAGGAGTTCTTCAGCAAGTGGATGGAACTTGGCAAGGAAAACAAGGCTTGGCAGATGGATGCGGCAAGGCGTTATACCGGCGAAAATCTTGTGGCTAAGCAGGATAAGGCGATTGTATCTCTGCTTTCAAAAGAGCGCTTGCTGTCGCTGATTCGGTATTACATTCTATATGACAATAATGTGAAGAAGATTGCCCGTTATCAGCAGTTTTTCGGGGTGGAAAATGCCATTAGCCGTATAAAAGGAGAAGATGGGAACAGCTCACGCGGCGGCGTTATTTGGCATACGCAAGGAAGCGGCAAGTCGCTCACTATGGTTATGCTCACAAAGCGTATCATTGCCGACCCGTACATAAAAAACCCCCGTTTTGTGCTGGCGTGCGATCGCATCAACCTGGTTAAGCAGATTAGGGACAATTTCATTCACACAGGCATGCAGCCTGCCGAAGCCACCACCGGTAAAGGACTTATTGCACTGCTTAAGAATGATGGAGAGACCATCATTACAACTACGATAAACAAATTTGAGACTGCTGCCCGCGGCCGCACAAAGATATTGGCTGATAATGTCTTTTTGCTGGTTGATGAAAGCCATCGCAGTCATACCGGAGAATTCCATAATATGATGAATCAGGTTTTGCCAAACGCAATAAAGATCGGCTTCACGGGCACGCCGCTTCTCAAAAAGGACAAGAATAACACTTATCGAAAGTTTGGGAAACTGATTGGTGAACCATATCGTTTTGAGGATGGCATCCGAGACGGCGTGATTGTACCGCTTGTTTATGAAGGCAGATATATTCCGCAGTCTGTTCCTAACGATAAAATCGACGATTATTTGAAGTATATTTTAGCTCCCCTCAACGATATGCAGCAGGAAGATTTGAGGCAGAAATGGAGTCGATTCCTGCCTTTGGCACAGACGGAGCAACGACTTGCGATGATCGCGTTTGACATTCATGAGCATTTTACCACTTATTGCAAACCTCGTGGCTATAAGGCAATGGTAGCTGCATCTTCACGTGTTGCGGCAATCGATTTGCAGCATGCAATTAATCGATTGGGTGGAGTGCGGGCGGCTGCGCTGATTTGTGACGAATCAGTTGAAGCCGAAGGCGATGAAGGTGTGATTACAACGCAGAACAAGCAGAAAATTAGAGATTTTTTTAAGAAAGAGGTGGAACCGCGGTTCGGCCAAAAACGTGAAGACTACGAAGAGCACGTAAAAAACAATATTGTGGGTGGCGATGATTTAGATATTGTAATTGTTAAGGATATGCTACTGACAGGTTTTGACGCACCTCCATTAGGGGTCTTGTATGTAGATAAATCCATGAAAGACCATACTCTTTTGCAGGCTATTGCCAGGGTAAACCGGATTTGGCAGGGCAAGGAATTTGGATTGATTGTAGACTATTGGGGCTTGTTTGCAAAGCTGAATTCAGCTATGGAACTTTATAGCGATAATGAATCAGGATTAGACGGTTTTGATGCATCAGACTTAATGGGTTCAATATTTACTGCAAACGAACAAAAAGAAGCCCTGTTCAAGGCCCATGCAGAGCTTTGGGCATTCTTTGGCACTCAGGAATTCGACCGTGGCAATCCAAGAGCATGGTATGCCTTTTTTGAAAAAGACGATGAGGAGATTTGCAAGGCGCTTCGGAAAGACTTTTATGAGAAACTTTCGACATTCTCCAAGCTAATGGAGCTTGCTGTTGGAAGCTATTCGCTCTATGAAGCCGTCGGCTTTGATCAAATGCAGGAATACAAAAAAGATTTATTGTTTTTCCAAAAATTAAGGACTTCGCTTATGAAAATCTATGCAGAGAAAGTGGATTTCCGCAAGTATGAGGATGGAATCCGCAGTCTTCTCAATACCTTTGTAACGTCAGAGCCGGTAGAGATTTTGGTTGAGCCTATCGCTATACATGATAAAGCGGCTATGGAAAAACAGCTTGAAGAGATTGAAGGACAAAAGGCAAAGGCAGAGTATATCCGTACTCGCTTGGTCTCCGAATTGGAAGCACGCAGATATGAAGACCCGCTTCTTTACAAACGTTTTTCTGAGCGCATTCGTGATACATTAACCAAATACAAAAAATCCCGTGATGAAAATGCATATTTTGCATCTATGCGCAAGATGGCGGAAGATATACGCGAGGGTTTTGTCGGTTGTACATATCCTTCCTGTATTGAGGAAGATAACGATGCAAAAGCATTTTATGGGGTAGTGGCAGAAACGCTAACAAGCTATTGCGTGAATCCAACTGAAGAATTTGAGGAGGCAGTAGGTAGGCTGGCTTCCGAAACGAATACTGCTATTAAATCTCTGGCTCGTGTAGATTGGCGGTCAAGTACAGCGATCCATAAAAAAATGAATCAAGCGTTAGACGATTTAATATGGGATTTTTCTGAGGAACACGGACTTGGACTACCAATCGAAAAAATTGATCTTCTCATCGAAAATTCGATGAAAACGGCAATAAGTAGGTATTAATTATGGACTATAACGTAAGCGTTAACGGTAAATCGCTGCCGGTGCTTGTGACACATAAGGATATGAAAACTGTTCGCCTGAGGGTGTTTCCTTCTGGCGAAATTAGTATGTCCGTTCCGTTTGGGACTACAGATGAATGGATTTCAGATTTTTTGAATCAAAAGCAGAAATGGGTAGCAGATAAAATAGAAAGGTTTGAGAATACAAAAGCTATTGAAAAAGAAGCTAATATCCGTTCAGGTGTTTCCACCCGCATTTTGGGAAGGCAATTGGTTATATACGTTGAAGCAGCTAATCGAAAGCGAATAATCAAAAGTGATACAAAGTTATTTCTATACACTACTAATCCAAACGACCAGGAGGATATCGATAAACAATTCAACAATTGGTGGCAACGAGCTGCAAAGGAGTATTTTATAGGGGTTGTTGATGAGCTTTACCCTATTATACAGAAACATGGAATAGGAAAGCCGAAAGTTGTAGTAAAAAAAATGGCTACATTATGGGGCAGTTGCAGCAGAAAAATGGGGCGAATTAATCTGAATTTTTACCTATACAAGGCTTCTTTACCGTGTATAGAATATGTTATACTTCATGAATTGGCGCATTTTTTATATCCGCATCACAACAAAGACTTCTATGACTTTTTAACGATATATATGCCTGATTGGCAGGAACGGAAAAAGAAACTGGATTACGATATAGTATTAGGTGTTTAGATATAACTTGTATTACAATTATTGAAAGAGTTTCATATATTCCCCGTACCCTTCCTTTTCCAGGTCCTTTGCGGGAACAAATCTCAGGGCAGCGCTGTTTATACAGTACCTCAAGCCCGTCGGTTTCGGTCCGTCGGTAAAAACGTGGCCAAGGTGGGCGTCTCCTTCCTTACTCCTTACCTCGGTTCTTATCATGTTGTGACTTGTGTCTGTTTTTTCAGTGACTTGCTCTTTGCCTATCGGTTTCGTGAAGCTGGGCCAGCCGCACCCGGAATTAAATTTGTCTCTGGAACTAAAAAGGGGCTGGCCGGTTATTATGTTCACGTAGATGCCCTCTTCTTTGTGGTCCCAGTACTCGTTATTAAAGGGCGGTTCAGTTCCGTTTTCCCTGGTTACTCTGTACTGCAATGGTGATAATTTTTTTATTCTTTCTTGGTAATTTTCATCCATAGGGCAGTCTCCTAAAGTTTTATTCAAGACCTATTATATTATTGCCCATGGCCGGGCAGATTAACTGGGATTTTTAACGGCAGACGGTTTGCGTGAATTGGGTTGGCACGGGTAAAAATATGGTATACGGGTCTTGATTGGCAAGGCAATAAAGTATATTGTAGTCGTAGAAGAAGAAAACAAGGGGAGGTGTTAACGTGAAAGAATTCATAAACAGCATGCTGGATGCAAGCAGGCGGTACAATATATTGGATTATACATTTTTCAAGTTAAGCCTCATGGCCCTGGGAATAATCCTGGGCGTTTATTTCAGGGATTTTTTTGCCGGGCTTATTCCGGCTGTATGGGCAGTGGCGGTGATTGGTTTAATATGGGTAATGTATAAAACGTTCATTGTATACAGAAAATAGGCGCCGGCCTGTTTCAAATATGATACAATTGGATTGGAATATGTTACCGGAAGGATTCCGATAACATGCCGGGATATGCCGGGATATTCCGGAAGGAGGAAACAATATGAGGCCGGCCAATCCAAGGGTGGCAGCCGTACACGACCTGTCGGGTTTTGGCAGGGCGTCCCTTACCGTTGTTATACCGATACTTTCTACCATGGGCATACAGGTTTGTCCACTGCCCACCGCGGTGCTGTCCACCCACACCGGCGGGTTTGACAATTACAAATTCATAGATTTAACCGAACACCTTGAAGAATACATCCGGCACTGGGATGCGCTGGGTATAGATTTTGACTGCATCTATTCGGGTTTTTTGGGCTCGCCCAGGCAGATAGATATAATATCGGGGTTTATTGAGCGGTTCCGGAGGCCTGAACAACTGATAATAATCGACCCGGTGATGGGGGACAACGGAAAACTGTATTCCGCCATAGATACCCAAATGGTTGAACAGATGAAAAGGCACATAGGCTCCGCCGATATAATAACCCCGAATTATACCGAAGCGGTTTATCTTTTAGACGAATCTTACAAAAATAAAATTGAGGAAAAAGAGATTAAGGACTGGTTGCTTCGCCTGTCGGATAAAGGGCCCGGGATTGTCATAATTACAAGCGTGCCCGATTATAAATCCGACGATTTAACGTGGGTTATGGCATACAACAGCGAAGACAAAAGGTTTTGGAAAGTCAGGTGCCATTATATACCCGCCAGTTTTCCCGGTACCGGAGACGGATTCACCAGCGTTATAGTAGGAAGCATTATGCAGGGAGACAGCCTTCCGATTGCCCTTGACCGCGCGGTGCAGTTTATATCCGCTGCCATAAGGGCAACCTATGGACATAAATATCCCGAAAGGGAAGGAGTGCTTTTGGAAAGAGTCCTGAGCAATCTGAAGATGCCGGTGCTCACCTGCACCTACGAGATTCTATAGTATTCTATGCAGAAATCCGTAATAGTACTGGTCCGGTGAACCGAAAAAGGGGAGTACCGGCGTTGTTTTTCCCGGTTGATTTGTGCTGCATGGGGATCAATCTGGAATTTTTTTTATAAAAGGGCTTGACAGTAAAGTAATTAGTTGTTAATATACAGAACAATATATAAAAATCTAATACCATAAAGTTTATGAAGGAGAGCATATTTTTGAAAAGCGGTTTCAGAGAGTCGGTGGTTGCTGCAAACCGATACCGCCGGAGAAATATCACTCACTCCTGAAAAGTGTCCCTGAAATGTCAAATTAGGGGGCAACGTACAACCGCGTTACTGGTTTAGGGTTTGATGGAACCTGATTAAAGAGGCTTCTTACAATAAGAGCAAAAAAGGTGGTACCGCGGGGAGATACCCTCGTCCTTAAGGATTTTTAGGACGAGGGTTTATTTTTTATAAATATAAATTCATAAGGAGGCAGTTAATATGGCAAGGCAGGTAAAAATCTTCGATACAACTCTGCGGGATGGGGAACAATCTCCGGGGTGCAGTATGAATTTGAGGGAAAAGGTTAAAATGGCTGAGCAGCTGGAAATGTTAAAGGTGGATGTCATAGAGGCAGGATTTGCCATTGCATCGCAGGATGACTTTAATGCAATATCGGAAGTTGCCAAAACTATTAAAAGTTGTTCGGTAGCAAGTCTGGCCCGTACAACGCACAGGGATATTGACTATGCATGGGATGCGGTAAAGCATGCGGTTAGGCCCAGAATACACACCTTTATTGCCACTTCTGATATTCATATGAAACATAAGCTGAAGATGACATCCGAAGAAGTGCTTGAAAGTGCGGTGGGGATGGTTAAATACGCCAGAAATTATTGCGAAGAAGTAGAGTTTTCTGCCGAGGACGCAACCAGAAGCAATCCTGAATTTCTGGCAAGGCTGTTTGAACAAGTGATTGATGCGGGTGCTACCGTGATTAATATTCCTGACACGGTAGGCTATGCAGTTCCGGATGAGATTTATAATCTTATAAAATGGATGAGAGAAAATGTGGCAAATATCGACAAAGCTGATATATCCGTTCACTGCCATAACGACCTGGGGCTGGCAGTTGCAAATACTATGTCGGCAGTAATGGCAGGAGCTGCCCAGGCTGAGTGTACAATAAACGGTATAGGAGAAAGGGCGGGCAATGCAGCCCTTGAAGAGATTGTTATGGGTATTTGTACCAGAAAAGATTATTTAGATTTGTTCTGTAATGTTGATACAACCAGGATTATGTCGTCCAGCAGGTTGCTTACGAGTATTACAGGAGTATCGGTACAACCCAATAAGGCGATAGTAGGTTCCAATGCCTTCGCACATGAAGCCGGTATTCACCAACATGGTGTTATGAATGAGAGAAGCACCTATGAAATTATGACACCGAAATCCATAGGAATTAATGAAAATAGAATAGTACTTGGAAAACACTCCGGACGCCATGCTTTTGGTGAGAGGCTTAAAACACTAGGTTTCAACTTGGACGGCGAAGAACTGGAAAAATCCTTTGTTGAATTCAAAGAGCTGGCCGATAAAAAGAAAGTAATATACGACAAAGATATTGAAGCCATAGCATTATCCAAACATTATGATAAAACACCCAAAGTTTACAGGTTGAAAAAATATGTAATCAATATTGGAAATACAATATCTGCAACCGCATCGATAACTTTAGCATTTAATAAAAAGGATGTTGAAGAGGTTGCTATTGGTGATGGTCCGGTGGATGCGTGCTTTAAAGCAATTAAAAAGATTATAGGGAAGGAACTGAAACTGGAAGACTATAGTATCCAGGCGGTGACTGAAGGGCAGGACGCCCAGGGCGAAGCGGTTGTAAAACTGGGATACAACAAAGAAATATATACCGGGAAAGGACTTAGTACCGATATCATAGAAGCCAGCATAAAGGCGTATATCAATGCGGTCAACAAGATAGCATTTAAACTTGCCTAATAATAACGGTTGCCGAAACAGAAATCAAAGGAGGAATTAAAATGGGAATGACAATGTCACAAAAAATTCTAGCTGTCCACGCTGGTGTAAAAGAGGTGGAGCCTGGCCAATTTGTTGAAGTAAAATTGGACATGGTACTGGGAAATGATATAACCACTCCGGTAGCAGCGGATCAGTTCTATAGAATGGGTGCTAAGGAGGTTTTTGATAAGGAAAAGATAGCAATCGTTCCTGACCATTTTACACCCAACAAGGATATTAAATCTGCGGAACAATGCAGAAGAGTTCGTGACTTTGCTAATGAGATGGAAATCGAAAATTACTTTGAAATAGGAGAAATGGGTATAGAACATGCCCTTCTGCCGGAAAAAGGGCTGGTAGTTGCCGGCGATGTTATTATAGGGGCAGACTCTCATACCTGTACCTATGGCGCCCTTGGAGCGTTTTCCACCGGGGTTGGAAGCACCGATATGGCGGCAGGCATGGTTTCAGGCACCTGTTGGATGAAGGTTCCTTCTGCCATAAGGTTTAGTTTAACCGGGAAGCCACAGAAATGGGTTGGCGGGAAGGATATTATCCTTTACATAATAGGAATGATAGGGGTAGACGGTGCCTGCTATCAATCAATGGAATTCATCGGGGAGGGAATAAAACACCTGTCAATGGATGACAGATTTACAATGGCAAATATGACGGTTGAGGCAGGAGCGAAAAACGGAATTTTCCCGGTAGATGATGTAACCGTCAGATATATTAAGCAGCGTGCCGCAAAGGAATATGCTGTATACAAAGCTGATGAGGATGCAGAATACCGGAACAGTTACCATATAGATTTAAGTGCTATCCGTCCTACCGTTGCCTTGCCACACCTACCTGAAAATATCAGAGCCATAGACGAGATCGGTGATATCAGGATTGACCAGGTGGTAATTGGTTCGTGTACCAACGGTAGAACAGAGGATATGAGGATAACCGCCCAAATACTGAAGGGCAGAAAAACAGCAAAGGGTATGCGTCTTATAATTATCCCTGCGACCCAGAACATATATTTAACAGCGCTTAAAGAGGGATGGATAGAAACTTTTATCAGGGCAGGTGCCGTTGTTAGCACTCCCACCTGCGGTCCGTGTCTTGGAGGCCATATGGGCATTTTGGCTAAGGGAGAAAAAACCGTTGCGACAACCAACCGTAATTTTGTAGGAAGAATGGGACATCCGGAATCAGAAATTTATCTGGCCAGCCCTGCAGTAGCGGCTGCGACCGCCATAGCCGGCAGGATAGTAAATCCGGAAGATGTTGAAGGGGGCCTATAATATGAAAATTAGAGGAACAGCCTTTAAATATGGTGATAATGTAGATACTGATGTAATCATACCGGCAAGGCACTTAAACTCTTCCGATCATGAGGAATTGTCAAAGCATTGCATGGAGGATATTGACAAGTGTTTTAGCGATAAGGTAAAAGAAGGAGATTTTATAGTTGCAGGAAGCAATTTTGGATGCGGCTCTTCAAGAGAGCATGCCCCTATTGCTATAAAGGCTGCCGGTATTTCCTGTGTTATAGCGTATAGCTTTGCCAGAATTTTTTATAGAAATGCTATCAATATTGGTTTGCCTATACTGGAATGTAAAGAGGCGGTAAAAAACATTGATTACGGCGATGAGCTAGCTGTTGACATATCGGAAGGTATAATAAAGAATATTACAAAGAGCCAGACCTACTATGCCTGTCCACTGCCAAGGTTTATACAGGAAATGATATCGGCCGGAGGGCTGGTAAACAGGATAAAGACAAAATTTAATTCAAAATAAAAAGGTGGTATTGATATGGATTTCAACATTGCAGTTATCCCGGGCGACGGAATAGGCCCGGAGGTTACCGAACAAACGATTGAAGTACTGGAAGAGACAGGACGAAAGTTTAATCATAAATTCAACTTTTTTAAAGCATTAGCCGGTGGTTGTGCCATTGACATAAAGGGTACCTCACTTCCTGATGAAACTCTGAATACCTGCAAAAAAAGTGATGCCGTACTATTGGGAGCTTTAGGTGGTCCCAGATGGGAAAGGTATCCGGCGGCCAGGCGGCCTGAAAAGGCGCTGCTGACATTAAGAAAGGAGCTTGACCTGTTTGCCAATATACGCCCTGCCGTTTTGTTTGATGCTTTAAAGGATGCGTGCCCCCTGAAGGATGAAATAATTGGTGGCGGCATTGATATTTGCGTGGTGCGGGAGCTAACAGGCGGGATTTATTTTGGGAATAAAGGCAGAAAAACCGGCGACATGGTAGTGGAAGCCTATGATGTCATGTCCTATAGCACGCCGGAGATACGAAGATTAGCGAAAACAGCTTTTGAAATAGCACAGAAAAGGAATAATATCATAACCAGTGTGGATAAAGCCAATGTATTGGAAAGTTCGAGGCTGTGGAGAACTGTTGTTGAGGAAGTGGCAAAGGAGTACTCCGGTGTGACCTTGAATCATATGTATATTGATAATGCTTCCATGCAGCTTATTAAAAACCCGGCGCAATTTGACGTGTTGGTTACCAGCAATATGTTCGGTGATATTCTGTCTGACGAGGCCGGTATGATTACAGGTTCAATAGGCATGCTGCCGTCTGCAAGCCTGGGCAGCGGAAGCTTTGGAATGTATGAGCCGGCACACGGTTCTGCGCCGGATATTGCAGGTCAGAATAAAGCAAATCCTATTGCAAGCATACTGTCCGCAGCTATGATGCTGAAATATTCTTTTGATTTGATAGAAGAAGCCGTTGCTATAGAAAATGCTGTTATTGCCGTGCTGGGGAAAAACCATCGCACACCTGATATAATGCACAAAGGCAGGAACCTGGTTGGAACCAAAGAAATGGCAAGGGAAATCCAAAATCATATTAAAGCAAACTAGAATAATATTCTGAAGTTGTATGTTTTATCCAAAGATAAATGGGAGCTTCTATGATTTATTCCGCAAGCTATTGCTGATTATGAACGTCTGTATTAATCTTGCTTCTAAACCATCAAATCGGCAAAATAGCATTTTAAACAGCATTGACAACAACGAAAATCTGATGTAGAATCAATAATTGCGGCGGGTTTTTGAACCCGGTTTAACGTAATCAATTAAGCCCCGCCGGGTTAAAATAAATAAAAGTTTGTTTTGAAGGTAGATTGGTCCGGAGAGATGGCTGAGTCTGGCTGAAGGCGCTCGCCTGGAAAGCGGGTAGACGGGGATACCTGTCTCGAGGGTTCAAATCCCTCTCTCTCCGCCATTTTTTATAATTTTGGTCGTGCTAGACGGGGATGTAGCGGCGCCCTGTAACCTGCAATCCGCTATAGCAGGGTTGAATTCCTTTCTGAGGCTTATATTCTGTGGGGCCGGCCCGAATAAGTGGTGTTGAAGATCGGGTCCTGCGCAATGGAAATTCATGAACCCCGTCAGGTCCGGAAGGAAGCAGCGGTAAGTGAAACCTTTCATGTGCCGCAGGGAAGCCTGGTTGGAGCTAACTGTCCGGGTATCGCCTGTGGGAATAAGTCGGGGAAAGGTGCACGGCCTTTAAAAGTTACAGCCTGCGGGAAGGGGTTTATACTCCTTCTTTTTGTTTGACCCCATATAGGGTATAATCATTATATGGTAGAACAAAAAAGGATGGATAATATGCAGTACAGCCAAAATTTTGACAAAAAAACGCTGGACGGTTTAAATGAAAGACTTAAAAGCACTCCCCTTTGGAAACTGGTGGATATGAGAGTGACCTCCCTTTCACCGGGAAAGTCGGAAATGACCATGAAGGTAAAGGATACATATCTTAACAACTCCGGCGTATGCCACGGAGGTATTACCGCCACCTTTGCGGATACGGTTATGGGGGTTGCCCTGTATACTACGGGTTCTGTCGGACCGACGGTTGAAATGAATATTAACTATATGGTACCGGTAACAGCGGGCCAGAGGATAACAGGCAGGGCGGATGTTTTAAGAAAGGGCATAACCACCGCCGTTATTAGGGCGGACCTGTTTGTTGACAAAACAATGGTTGCGGCGGCAAGGGGTACCTATAGTATAATTGAATATAATAAAGATTAGTAAAGGATGAAAAGTATGGGCTATACCGCTTTGTACAGACAATACAGGCCCCTGGTCTTTGACGGGGTGATCGGACAGCAGCATGTTACCACTACGCTTATGAACCAGATTAAGAGCGGCAGGATTGCCCATGCATACCTGTTCGCCGGCACAAGGGGTACAGGCAAGACCTCTACCGCCAGGATTTTTGCAAGGGCGGTCAACTGCCTTGACTTACGGGACGGAAACCCCTGCAACAGCTGCGAAATATGCGGCCGGGCACTGTCGGGAAGGCTTATTGACATTATTGAAATTGACGCCGCTTCCAACAGGGGAGTGGATGAAATAAGGGATTTGCGTGAAAAGGTAAAATATCCCCCCGCCGAGGGAAGGTACAGGGTATATATAGTGGATGAGGTACATATGCTGACCGCCGAGGCCTTCAATGCACTTTTAAAGACCCTGGAGGAACCGCCCGCCCATGTTATATTTATCCTTGCCACTACCGAACCGCACAAACTGCCCGCAACGGTGCTGTCCCGCTGCCAGCGGTTTGATTTCAAAAGGCTTTCGGTTCCCGAGATTACAGAGCTGATGGACCACGTGGTAAAAAAGGCCGGTATTGAAATAGAGCGTGACGCGCTGGAACTGATAGCCGGCTGTGTAGACGGTGCAGCGAGGGATGCCCTGAGTCTTCTGGACCAGTGCGCTGCCTCCGGCCGGGAAAAGCTTACCCTGGACAGGGTGGTCTCAATACTGGGCATGGCCCATGACAAGCTGCTGTTCGGCCTGTCGGAAGGCTTGGCCAAAAGGGATGCCGCCGGATGTATAAAACTTATAAACAGGGCTGTTATGGACGGGCGGGATACCGGCCAGCTTTTCAAGGATATAATACATCATTTGAGGGATGTTCTAATAGCTAAGGTGTCGCCCTCCGGGCTTTCTGATATGTCAAAGGAGAAAATAAAGGCCCTTGTGGCACTGGCCGGCGGAATGGAGACGAATACGCTTATAAGGGCGATAAACCTGCTGTCGGATGCACAGGCAAAGGCCAGGTGGAGCCCCTATCCGGCTGTACTGCTGGAGGTTGCGGTGGTTAAAATGTGTGAACCTTCAATGGACGAGTCCTTTGAAGGGCTAATGGACAGGGTTTCCCGCCTGGAGGACATCCTGCAGACCGGAAAAGGTGCAGCAGCGGTCCCTCAAAGGGATAAAACGCCTGAGACGACCGCACCCGCGCCGGTTGAAACAGGGGATGACAGCACAAAGAATGACAGCGGCGAACCCGGAAGCGAACCCGGAAGCGAATCCGGCGGCGAACAGGACAAGGAGCCCTATAAAAAGGACAAACACGAAGCCGCCGCAGCTAACCAAAGCCGGGGAGACATAACGCTGGAACAGCTTATAAAAGCCTGGGATAAGGTGTTAAAACGGCTTGAGAAGGGAAAAATGGGCCTTTATACGCTGATAAGGGATTCGAAACCTATAAAGGTAAACGGTACCGCGCTGGTGATAGGCAGCAGGGAACTGTACGAAATAAACCGCGAGATAGCAAACAGCGAAGCAAACAGGAAAGCGCTGGCGGATGCGGTGTTTGCAGTTACCGGGGCAAGGTTTGAAGTAAAGGTTGAGAGCAGTGACCAAAAAGAAGATTTCTCAAAGGATGACGGGGAAAAGACCATAAGCTTGTACCAGGAAGCGGCGGGGATTTTCGGCAGCGCCCTGGTGGAACGCTTGGATGATAACGACAATTAATTGGAGGGGTGTATATGGCTAAGGGCAGGATGCCCGGAATGGGTAACATGGGAAACATGATGAAACAGGTACAGAAGATGCAGCAGGACATGGCAAAGCTTCAGGCAGAACTGGAAGAAAGGACAGTGGAAAGCAGTGCGGGTGGCGGGGCGGTAAACATTGTGGCTACCGGTAAAAAGGAACTTAAGGAAATTAAAATAAAACCCGAAGCGGTGGACCCGGATGACGTTGAAATGCTGGAGGATTTGATTATTGCAGCCGTGAACGAAGCGCTGCGAAAAGCGGAACAGATGGTGAGCGAAGAAATGGCTAAAATCACCGGAGGATTAAATATTCCAGGCCTATAGGATGGGAGTGAAGTCATGGATTATTATGCAGCACCGGTGGCAAAACTAATTGAGGAACTTTCCAGGCTTCCCGGGGTTGGCAGCAAAACCGCACAAAGGCTTGCGTTTCATATACTGGGATCACCTCCGGAACAGGCGGAAGGCCTCGCAAAGTCAATCGTGTTCGCCAGGAGAAGCATCAAGCACTGTTCGGTCTGCTGCAATATGACGGATTCCGACCCGTGCAGGATATGCAGCAGCGACAGAAGGGACAAAAGCGTAATCTGTGTGGTGGAAAACCCGAGGGACGTTGTGGCGATGGAAAAAACAAGGGAATACAAGGGATTATACCATGTACTGCATGGTGCCGTATCCCCGATGGAGGACATAGGACCCGAAGATATACGGATAAAGGAGCTGCTGCTTCGATTACAGGACCAGCAGGTGAAGGAGGTTATACTTGCCACCAACCCCACCATTGAGGGAGAAGCCACAGCCATGTATATCTCAAGGCTTTTAAAGCCCCTGGACATTAAAACAACCAGGATTGCACACGGCATACCGGTGGGCGGTGACCTGGAGTATGCAGATGAGGTAACGCTGGTGAAGGCTATGGAAGGAAGAAGAGAGATTTAAAAAAACCACCGCAGTCCTTACAAAGGAGCTGTGGTGGTTTTTTTAACCTATTTAAGACCTATTTTTGTCATCCTGTCATTAAAGTGTTTTTCTATCGTGTCAAAAACCTTTGCTTTCCTGAAGGTATCTCCGCTGCCGGGGACCGTCAGCCTTGCCCTGCCGTCCTCAAAGCCGAAGCCCTTTGTATACAGCAGCCTGCCGCCATCCGGCGACCAGAAGGATGTGCCTTTGCTTATGGCATCTATGTCGACACCGGAGTATTCTTTGATGCTTGCCCTGATCATATTAAACAGGTCGTCCGGATCGGTGCTTATATCAGACCCCAGCGCCTTTGCAAGGCCGGCTATTATTTCAAGGTTGGACATACCGGACTTTGGTTCAAAGGGCCCGTCAAACTTCTGTATTCTTCTTTCGGTATTGGTATAGGTTCCGGCAATCTCCGCAAAGCTTGCCGCCGGGAATACCACATCGGCTTTTTCCGCCGCATCAGACATGAACAAATCCGATGCAATTATTAGGTCGAGGTTTTGGCAGGCCTGCTCGGGCAGTGCTTCGCCGAAGGTTATGGCAGCCTTTATACCCTTCCAGCCTATCTCCTGGGCTGATTTTTTAACCCCCATGTCTGCGGCACCCTGGCTGTTGTTCATCGGCTTAAGAAGGAGAATACCGCTTCTCGGCGAGCCTATTTTGCCGGTAATAACTGCAAGGCCGGCAAGGGCTTTGGCCGCTTCTTCGGACATGGTGGCCTCATCTATTACAATGATTGCTTTTTTCGCGTCGCAGTACAGCTCGGCAGCCTTAACCGCAAGCTCTGAAGGCGTTATGCGTGACAGGGCGGCTTTAAGCCGGTCATACCCGTGTGCTTTTGCTTCAAGCTGCTTTTCATTGACCCTGCCGGAGGCTGCTGCGTGGGCCAGCATGCCCTTAACCAGTTTTAAACCGTCCTCGCCGCAAATTTCAAGGTCAGCCCATTTGCCGGCTTTTATTTTGTCAGGGCTTAAGGTTATCAGTTTTACACCCGCCTTTGTCGCTGCCAGCAGTTTCATTCCCAGTACCGGGTGATTTTCATAGCATTCGCCGCCGGCATAAAGTATCAGTCCGGTGGAGCCCAGCTCGTCAAAGGTGTTTGTGGATGCATTGTATCCCAAGACCTGCTGTATACCCGAGCAGCTGATGTTGGACGAGTTTGCCAGGTTTTCGGTGCCAAGCGTTTCCTTGGCAAGTTTTGCAGCCGCATAGCTTTCCTCGTTGGTAAGCCTTGCGGAGGGAAGTACCGCAATGCTGTCATCGCCATGAATCGACCTTATGCTGTTAAGCTGTTTTGCGGCATGGGTAAAGGCCTGGTCAAAGGTTGTTTCCTCAAGCTTGCCGTTTATCCTTATCATGGGTTTTGTCAGCCGGTCTTTGCGCTGGGCGTAATCAAACCCGAACCTGCCCTTGACGCAGAGCAGTCCGCTGTCCACCGTGCTTTCCCTGTTGGGCAGCGACCTCATAATCATAGAACCACGGGTGGCAATATCGGTATTGCATCCCAGGCTGCAGTACGAGCACACCAGCGGGGTGGTTTTTTGTTCCACCGGCACGCTCTTTTCGATGCTCAACCTTTCCTGGAGCGCTCCCACCGGGCACACCGACACACACTGGCCGCAGGATATGCAGTCGGTTTCCTTAAGCTGCATGCCGAATTCCGGCTTTACTATCGTGTCAAAGCCCCTTTCAACAAGACCCAGCGCTTCGATGCCTGTTATTTCACTGCAGGTCCTGACACACAGTCCGCACAGTATGCACTTGTCGGGATTGCGGTCGATGAAGGGATGCATATCTTCAAGGTCGGTTTCGGTCTTACCGCCGTCAAACCTGCCGCTTTCCACGTTATACTGGTTGGCGTAAAGCAGCAGTTTACAGTCGAACACGTCACCGCAGCCGCATTCAAGGCACCTTTTGGCTTCGGTCTGTGCCTCTTTCTCTGTATACCTTTTTGCAACTTCAAGGAAGTTTCTTTTTCTTGCTTCCGGCTGCATAACTTCGAACTCGACCCTCGGTTTTTTCTCTTTATCAAGAAAATCCTCTTCTGTAAGATTTTCCTGTTTTACATAGAACTTTTCGGCTGCCGGTACCATGTTCCCTTCCAGGTATCCCGATATAACACCGGCGGCCTTTTTCCCCTGGGCTATGGCTTCAATGGCTATACCCGGGCCCGCCGCCGAATCTCCGCCGGCAAACACTCCCGGCACCGGAGTCTGGAAAGTGGTTTGGTCGTATTGTATGGTACCCTTTTTGGTAAGGCCTACCTCTTCAAGACCTGAAGCGTCAACCCTCTGGCCTATGGCGGCTATTACGGTATCCACCCCAAGGGTTACTTCTTCTCCTTCTATGGGAATGGGCCTTCTGCGTCCCGATTCGTCGGGCTCGCCCATCTTCATTTTCTGGCAGCGCATTTTCGATACGCGGCCGTTTTCGCCTATGATTTCGTTGGGTGCAAGCAGAAAGTTGAATTCAACGCCCTCTTCCCTTGCTTCTTCAATCTCTATTTCTTCTGCGGGCATCTCCTGCTCGGTTCTCCTGTACACCACCACAACCTGTTTTGCACCCAGCCTTACGGCAGTCCTGGCGGCGTCCATGGCGGTGTTGCCGCCGCCTATAACCGCTACCTTGTCTCCTATCTCAACCGGTTTGTTCTGTGCCATGCTTACCAAAAAATCAATGCCCCCCAGCACCCCTTCCAGGTCTTCGCCGTCGCAGCGGATGCCGGTGCTGTTCCATGCGCCTATTCCTATATAAACCGCATCGTGGTTTTCCTTAAGGTAATCCAGCGCAAGGTCTCTGCCAATCCTGACACCGGTTTTAATTTCCACGCCGGTCTGTTTTATCATGTCAATTTCCAAATCCAGAATATCCTTCGGCAGCCGGTACTGCGGTATGCCGTATCTCAGCATCCCGCCGGCCCTTGGCATCGCTTCATAAATCACCGGTTTATGGCCTTCCAGGGCCAGGAAATAAGCACAGGTAAGGCCGGAAGGCCCGCCGCCCACTACTGCTATTTTCTTGCCGGTAGCGGGTTTTATATAAGGTTTTATACCGGATTTTTTTTCAAGCACAATGTCTGCCACAAACCTCTTAAGGGCTGCAATAGCCACCGGTTTGTCCACAAAGTTCCTTCTGCACGCCTCTTCGCACGGGTGCGGGCATACCCTGCCTATGCTGGCGGGCAGCGGCAGTTTTTCCTTAATCAGTGAGACCGCTTCCTCATACTCCCCGTTGGCGATAAGCCCCACATAGCCCTGGCAGTCGGTCTCCGCCGGACACGCCAGCTGACAGGGTGCCTTACAGTCGCCGGTATGATTTGATATAAGGAGCTCCAGTGCCGTTTTTCTTGACTGGTCAATTCTGTCTGAACGGGTTCTTACCACCATGTTATCGGATATTTCGGTTGCACAGGCCCTAAGGAGTTTCGGTACCCCTTCGACTTCCACCACGCACAGGCCGCAGGAACCGTATATTTTAAGCCTGTTATCATAACAGAGGTTGGGAATTTCTATATCGTTTTCCATGGCAACCTGCAGTATGGTCTGGCCCTTGTAACCCGATACCTCTATTCCGTCTATATTAACCTTGAGTTTTGACATGTCACTACCTCCTTTTTACGCCTATTCAACCAGGACAGCATCGAAGGGACATACCTCCAGGCAGTTGCCGCACTTTATGCAGCCTTCCTGGTCAATGCTGTAGGGTTCTTTTTTGCTTCCGGATATAACCGATACGGGGCACTTTTTGGCGCACAATCCACAGCTTTTACATTTTTCGCTGTCTATGGTAAAGGTAATAAGTGCTTTACAGTTTTTGGCCGGACATTTTTTATCCTTTATATGTGCCTCGTATTCATCCCTGAAATACCTGATGGTTGTAAGAACAGGGTTGGGCGCGGTTTGTCCGAGGCCGCACAATGAGCCTTCCTTAACCTTTACTGCAAGGTCCTCGAGCAGTTCTATGTCTCCTTCTCTTCCTTCGCCCCTTGTTATTCGTTCCAGTATTTCAAGCATACGCTTTGTTCCAAGACGGCAGTGGGTACACTTGCCGCAGGATTCCTTCTGGGTAAAATCAAGGAAGAACCGGGCCATGTCCACCATGCAGGTGGAATCGTCCATTACCACCATTCCTCCTGAGCCCATTATGGCGCCCGTTTTTACTATGGATTCATAGTCTATACTGGTATCAAGGAGAGATGCCGGGATACAGCCCCCCGACGGGCCTCCCATTTGAACCGCCTTAAACTCCCTGTCATTCTTTATTCCGCCGCCTATATCGTATATTACTTCTCTTAGGGCAATACCCATCGGTACTTCCACCAGCCCGCCGTTCTTTATTTTACCGGCCAGCGCAAAAACCTTGGTGCCCTTGCTTTTTTCGGTTCCGAAACCGCTGAAGGCGGCGCCGCCTTCTGAAAGTATCCACGGTACATTGGCGAAGGTTTCCACATTGTTTATGTTGGTGGGTTTTCCCCAGTATCCCGATTGTGCCGGGAAGGGAGGCTTGAGCCTGGGCATTCCCCTTTCGCCTTCCAGGGATGCTATCAAAGCCGTTTCTTCACCGCACACGAAAGCGCCGGCTCCCTGTTTTATTCTTAAGCCGAAGCAGAAGTTCGAGCCCATTATATTCTTGCCCAGGATGCCCCTGGCTTCCGCCTGACCTATTGCTTTCTCCAGTCTTTTTATTGCCAGAGGGTATTCCGCCCTTATATAAATAACACCTTCTTCGGCTCCTATGGCATAACCGGCTATCATCATGCCTTCAATCAGCGAATGGGGGTCTCCCTCCAGTATGCTTCTGTCCATGAAGGCGCCGGGGTCACCTTCGTCGGCGTTACATACAATATATTTGGGGCTGCCCTTTGCCTGAAGGGCTGCGTTCCATTTGAACCAGGTGGGAAAGCCCGCTCCGCCCCTGCCCCGAAGTCCGGAAGTTTTTATTTCTTCTATTACTTCCTCCTGTGTCATGGATGTGACGGCTTTCTTGATGCCCTGGTATCCTTTTCTGTCCAGGTAGTCGTCTATACTCTCGGGGTTTATTACACCACAGTTTCTAAGGGCTATCCTGACCTGTTTTTCCAAGGACGGCAGAGGGTTTTTGCTTGTATATACCATATACTTTTCTACCGGCTTGCCGTTTACAATATGGCTTTCCACGATTTCTCCCACCATCTCGGGCGTAACCCCGCCGTAAGTATAAACAGCGTCCTCTTCAACAACGTCCATCAGGGGTTCAAGGAAGCATACCCCTATGCAGCCGGTGCTCTCTACGTCAATGTCAAGGTTTTTATCTTCAAGCTGTTCCTTCAGCCGGGCCAAAACCTTGTTTCCGCCTGCGGCTATTCCACAGCTGCCTAATCCAATCCTAATCTTCAACTGGCGCACCTCCTAATTCTGTTCCTTTTTATATATTTCCTTGATAACCTGCCTTGCTTTGTCGGGCGTGAGTTTTCCGTAAGTCTCCCCGTCAACCATCATTACCGGGGCAAGGCTGCAGCAGCCGAGACAGGCCACGCTTTCAAGGGTGAACATTCCGTCGTCGGTTGTCTGGCCCTTGTCGATTTTAAGTTCTTCACTTAGGGCAAGCAGTATGCTTTCGGAACCGTTAACATGGCATGCGGTGCCCTGGCACAGCAG